>JAAXGF010000390.1 GCA_012267605.1 Alphaproteobacteria bacterium
GTCTTGCTCCCGGAGGGGTTTGCCATGCCGCGCCCGTTGCCGGGCGCGCGGTGCGCTCTTACCGCACCCTTTCACCCTTGCTCGCCGGCCTTGCGGCGTCTGGGCGGGCGGTTTGCTTTCTGTGGCACTTTCCCTGGGGTCGCCCCCGCCGGGTGTTACCCGGCACCGTGTTTCCGTGGAGCCCGGACTTTCCTCCCCCCGCCCATTAGAGCGGAAGGCGGCCATCCGACCGTCTGGCCAAGGCCTAGGTAATCACGACCAAGCCAAGGGTCAAGAAGGTTGGCTCGCCAACCTCCGGCACAACGTACATTCCAATCGAAAATTCGGTTAGTGCAACGATGTTTCTCAATCGATTTATGTGAAGTTGGTAATTCACCGAACTAATTCGGCGACACGAAACACCAGTTGGGCGGTTTCCGGATCGATTACGCCATCAACCCGCGCGCCGCGGAAGTGCCGTTGAAAGGCGCGTACGACAGCTTCGGTACGTGCGTCAATACCGCCGGAGATGGGCACCGCGTAGCCAATGTCCGCCAACCCTCGTTGGATGGCGGCGACGGCGGATCCACTATCACCGGCGCGTAGCGTTAACCCCATTTCGCCGACAACGACGTTTTCGTTTGGCCATACCCCGATGCCCGCTTCGGCGAGTTCGGCCCAATCGAATAATTCGCCGGGATCGGTTCGACGTTCTGGCGCAATATCCGAATGGCCTAGTACGTGGCGTGGGGGGACTGGGTGGCGGCCAAGAATATCCTGGCAAAGCGCCTTGACGGACCGCATCTGGGCCGGCGGAAATGGCCGGTAGCCATGTTCGTGACCTGGGTTGACGATTTCGATGCCAATGGATACCGCATTGATATCGTGGCGCCCCTGCCAGCTAGCAACTCCCGCGTGCCAGGCACGCCGGGATTCGTCGACGAGGCGCGACACGGTGCCATCCTCGTCCACAAAATAGTGGGCACTGACCTTTGCCACCGGGTCGAGAAGCCGATCCAGCGCCAACGCTGCGTTAGCCATTCCAGTATAATGGAGGATCAACATATCTATGACGCATCCCGATGGCCGGGCGTCATGATTAGGCGACGGTCGATCGCGGATTTCCATTGGTGACGCGCTCATCAGCGGTCACCTCTTGACGGTGGCTGAGAAGCAGCGGAAATTTCTTTCTTCTGGGTCACGACCAAAAATACGGAGGGAAGGACGATGAAAATTCTCACGCGGTTCAAGTTCGCCTTCGCTTTTCTCATTCTTTTTCCGGTCATTCCCGCAATCACTGTGGGCTATGCGGCGGAAGGCTCTGGGCAAGAAGCCATCCGCGAGATCAAGCATATCGCCGGAGACGTATACCGATTCCGCAATAACTTTCACTATTCGGTTTTCATGGTAACGCCGGAAGGCGTCATCGTCACCGACCCAATCAACGCCGAAGCCGCGCAGTGGTTGAAGGCGCAAATTGCCAAGCGATTTAAGATGCCGATAAAATACCTGATCTACAGCCATGACCACGCTGATCACATTGCCGGAGGCGAGGTGTTTGCCGACACCGCCACGGTCATTTCCCATGAGAACGCAAAGATTCATATCCTCGGTGAAGATCGCCCCACTGCCGTTCCGGATATCACATTTTCGGACCGGATGTCGTTAGTGCTCGGCGGCAAAACCGTTGAGCTGATTTACCTCGGGCGTAATCACTCGGACAACATGATCGTCATGCACTTTCCCGCCGAGAAAATTTTGTTCGCCGTTGATATCGTGACCCGCAATAGTTTGCCGTACAAAAACTTCCCCAACGTCTATATCGAAGACTTGATCGAATCACTCAAGCGTGTGGAAGCGATGGATTTTGAGATCCTTGCGCCGGGACACGGCCCGCTGGGTTTCTGGGCCGATGTCGCCCCCCATCGCCGATATATTGAGCAGCTGCGTGCGCAGGTGCTGGAGCACATGCGCGCTGGAAAATCGGTTGACGAGATCAAACGCCGGGTCACCATGGATCGATACAAGAATTGGGCTTATTACGACGAATGGCTAGAGCCCAATATCGAAGGAATGTTCCGCCACCTCAGCCTTTATCGCCGCGCCAATATCTTTGACTGAGCGTTGCTTTAGCAGTTGGCCGTGCTGGTTGGTGCACCGGCTGATTGCACGTAACGATCTATTCCACGGATTCGAATAGCGCGTCCAGGTCGTCGTCCTCGGCAGGCGCACCTTGACGCAATTCGACAGCACGGTCCTGGTAATACAGGCTGCGAATGGCGGCGTAGTAGTCAATCGACGTTTTGCGCAAATCCTCTAATGGTTTGAGTACCGTTTCTCTTTTGACCACGCCTCGTGCCCCGCTCACTGCCAGAGAAACCTCGGTATCCACAAAATATGGTAGGGGATGCAAGACCGAATCGATTGCGGAGCCGAAGCCGTCGCGCACGGTTGACGGGCCGAGGACAGGTATCACCAGGTAGGGCCCGGCGCCGACCCCGTAGCTGTGCAAGGTTTGGCCGAAGTCGGCCGGGTGATGCTCTAGGCCAGCATATTTTGCCACGTCGAACAGACCGCCGATACCGGCGGTGGTATTGATGATCATGCGACCGGTCGTGATCAGCGCATTCTTGCCTTCAAGCTGAAAGAGATCATTAGCTAGGATGACGGGCGAATTAAAATTTTGAAAGGCGTTGCGCACCGATTCCTTTACCACATCCGGCATGACGAATCCGTACATTGCGGCGATGGGACGGATGATGAAAATGTCGAACACGTTGTTAAATCCGAAGATGGCCCGATTGAATCCTTCAAGCGAATCGTTGACGTCGTCGCCTGACATTTCGGCGAATTCGTCGACCTCGTGGTCCTCGTAGACGCTCGAGTCCGCAGATTCCGTCGCTACTTCTGAATACTGGGAACCCGTAACCCAGGTTTCCGCAGGTGCAGCGCTTGTCCGGTTGATTGCCGTGGGTCGAGAAGCCGGGGATCGGGCAGCGGCGGCGATCTGGTTTGCGAATCCCGGATAGGCTGCGATGGCGTCCCGGACCACCCATGCTGACACCGCCGGATGGGCAGCCGCCGCAGCCGAGACAATGTCACCGGCCAGACCGGGATGCCGTGCGATCTCGCCAATGACGACGGTACTCATGGCGTCGGCTGCGGTTTGATCGGCTTGACCGGTGATCGCGCGGCGAGGGAAGGGTTGTTCATACCCTGCGCCAAGGCGGCGCTGCGTTGTCGCGCGGCAGTGCCTTCGCGTGCCGCGCTGTCGATTCGCTCGATCACATAGGTCGGCAGGGTCGCGGATTGGACTGCGGGTATGCCGGCAACGATGCAATACACCAGGACCGCACCGACCACCCGTACTGTGCTGGCGAACACGTGTCTCACCGAGGGAGCGGGGGAGATCGAAGGAATAATTCGGCTTTCGTGGCCACGGCGAATTGACGAGCTGCTATTTGCTTGCGGGATGCCAATCGGCTGCCAATTTGTGGGCGGCTGCGATATCGGCTGGAGACATATGGGACATTAGGTTTTTACGTTTTTTCACCGCGCGTTCAAGCCCCTGATTGGCCGCCAGAGTCGTCCAAAATAAGGCTTGAACGTAATCCTTCGCCACGCCTTGGCCGAGGGCGTAGCGCTGACCGAGCCCGGCCTGCGCCTTATCGTAACCGCTTTCGGCTGCCATGCGGTACCACTTGACCGATTGCGTCAGGTCAACCTCGGTGCCGATACCGTCGCGATAAATCTTTCCCAAATTGTATTGGGCACGCACGTTTCCAGCTTCCGCTGCTTGACGAATCCACTTGAACGCCAATTTGTCATCCTTGGCCACGCCAAGGCCGTAACTATACATCTTGCCGAGCGTATAACGAGAACGGGCAAAACCCTGATCTGCCGCCGCGATAAACCATTTGATTGCTTGGTCGAAATCTTGCTCGACACCGTCACCACCGGTATAGCTTGTTGCAAGATTGTGTTGGGCGGGCGCAAAACCTTGTCCGGAGGCCATGGTTCACAGTTCCAACGCCCGGCGCGGATTGCGCGCAACACCCTTTCCCTGATCGTAAAGAATGCCCAGATTGTATTGGGCTTTAGCGTCACCTTCCTCGGCCAACGGCGCCCAGATTTCAAGCGCGGTGGCGAAGTCGCCCTGTTGGTACGCCTCCCAGCCCTTGTCGGAACCGGCGCAAGCGGTAATCAGGATCACGCATACGAATCCCACCAACACACGCGTCGCGGCATTGCTTTGCGGCGATTTCATGGCCTTCCCCTTGTGTTTTCCTTGCGCGTCAGCTCGCCGATGCGACGGTCGGCTCCTTGTCGATGCGGACGCAGAGCACATGTATCAAACCGTCCAGTCCGTTGCGTTGTATCACGGCCGCAAATTCGGATCGTTGGGTAATGACCATGCTAATGCCCTCGACCACGACGTCAACAATTCGAAAACGACCGCCACCGGTTCGGACCCGCCATTCTGCCTTGATCGGCGGCCCAGCCGGCCGCTCGATCAAGGTGCCGACGACGACGTGACGCTTTCCGGCGGGACGTTCGGACACTACTTGCAAAGTTTCGCCGGCGTAACCGCCGAGCCGCGACGAATAGGTGCGCAGGATATACTCGCCAAACACCCGCTGATATTCACTTCTCTGTTCCGGTGTCGCCGTCTTCCAGTTTCTGCCTAAAACGATCTTGGAAATAAGGGGAATATCGAAGTCGCTAATCAGGATATCGCGGAACTGCGCTTCTCGCGCTTCCAAACTGTTCCCTGACGACTGAAGTACGCTCACGGCCCGGGCACCAAGATCGCGGATAAACGCCGCGGCGCTACCTTCAGCCGCGGTGTGGCCGGGCGTAGCCAGTGAGCCAAATGCAACCGACAAAAAACCGATGAGAAGTAATCTTCGGATAACCATGGGGTGCTCCCAACTCACGCGAGCGGGCATGGTTTCATTTCCGAACGAGTGAAGCAACAATCATCTCTACACGGACATTTGCGAACGGTGGACCAAATAGCTCAAATCGCGTCGTTCGGTGACGCGAACTCCACACCAACTTACTCGAACCCGACCATCTGGCGTATTGCGCGGGCGGATTTTCCGGTGGCGCGGAGGGCTCTGATGGTGACCGCGCGGCTGCGTTTCGACAAGCGTTGGCCGCTGGCGTCCGTGATGACCGGGTGGTGGTAGTATTCCGGAGTTCGTAGGTCGAGCAGGGCTTGCAGAAGCCGGTGAATATGGGTGAACGGGAACAAATCGTCGCCGCGGCATACGAGGTTCACGCCCTGGAAGTCGTCATCCAATGTAACGGCGAGATGGTAGCCCGTAGGGACATCGGCCCGGGCAAGGACCACGTCGCCAATTGATTCCGGGTCCGCCTTTACGGTTCCGGCCACACGATCGCGCCAGGTGAGAGGCCCAGTCATGACGCTCGCCTTCTTGACGTCCAGGCGAAGCGCGTGGGCTTTACCCGATCGGATGCGGCGGTTCTGTTCCGTCCGCGCCAACTGGCGGCACGTACCTGGATAAGGCGACGCGCGGGCGCCATGTGGCGCAGAGTAGGCGTCAGCGATCTCCGCTCGTACCGCCTCGCTTGTACAAAAGCATGGGTAGACGACACCGAGCCCGGCCAGTTTCTCGAGCGCATCGGCGTATGCGATGGCACGTTCCGATTGACGCACAACCGGTCCCTGCCAAGTGACGCCTAGCCAACGCAAGTCGTCATATATCCCCGTCTCGAATTCGGTTCGGCAACGGCGGGTTTCGATGTCTTCCACGCGCAAACAAAATCGGCCGCCCGCGTGGCGCGCTGCGTTCCACGCGACCAACGCGGAATAGGCGTGGCCCATGTGCAGATACCCGGTCGGGCTTGGCGCGAACCGCGCAGTGAGCGACGGATCGGGCGGCGGATGGCCTGGACCTTGCGGATCGCTTTTCACACCGGAAATAGGTGCGTCTGGAGAAGGCATCGACGTGAGCCCCTATTCTGATGTAGGAGTTGCGATCAGGGGCGTTCACAGTGTCCCCCGCGCGGCCTGTCATAGACCGCGCATCACACAGAGTCCACAGGTTACCAGTCGATGATGGTCAACGCGTATTTTCGATGCCGAGGGCACCGCCTTCGACGGGCGGTCCGATGACTGCCAACAGTGCGATAAGCGGCCCCCATCGCGACCCGGTGAGCGGTGACTCACCACGTCAGCTGATCGTTTTTCTTCATGGTTGGGGTGCGGATGGGAACGATCTGATCGGACTTGCGGTGGGATGGTCTGTCCGTCTCCCAACTGCACGTTTTGTCGCACCCCACGCACCGCAGTCGTGCGAGGCGAACCCTTTTGGCCGTCAATGGTTCAGTTTGGCAGACACCGATCCCGAAGTGATGTCCGCCGGTGCGGCGCGAGCGGCGCCGGTGATCAATCAATTCATCGACCAGGAAATGGCGCGCTTTGATTTGTCCGACGAAAGGTTGGCATTGGTCGGGTTTTCCCAAGGTACCATGATGGCACTCTACGTTGCGCTCCGTCGGCCGCGTACTTGCGCTGCCGTGGTCGGCTATTCAGGGGCTCTGGTTGGATCCGAAACCTTGGCGCCCGCCACGCGGTCGCGTCCGCCAATTCTGCTGGTGCATGGCGATGCTGATCCCATCGTTCCGGCGAGCCTTTTGCCAGCAGCGGCAGATGCTCTTGAGCGGTTGGCGGTGCCAGTGCGGACCCACGTGGTACCTGGTCTCGGACACGGAATCGATCCAACCGGTTTGGAACTTGGAATCGAATTTCTCGCCTCCGCGTTCGCCAGATAACAGCAGATTCGAAATTGCTTTTCCGCGTCTCAGTGAGTTTGATTGTAAAGCAGCGAATTATTGTCTATCTCTGCCTAAAGTGAGCATCCGAATCTTCGGTTGTCGCTCCCGTTACCATAAACTGGGGATGTAAGGTCCTTAGTATGTCGCAGCCACGTACGCTTTTTGAAAAGATATGGGATGCCCACCTCGTTCACACTCAAGACGACGGCACCTCGTTGTTGTACGTGGATCGTCATTTGGTTCACGAGGTAACCAGCCCGCAAGCCTTTGAGGGATTGCGGACGGCAGGCCGCACCTTGCGGCGCCCGGATGCCACCCTGGCCGTCGCGGATCACAACGTCCCGACGACCGATCGTGCGCAGGGAATCGCCGAGCCCGAGTCTCGGTTGCAGGTGGAAACGCTTGAACGCAATTGCGCCGAGTTCGGTATCACCTATTTTTCCATGGACGATGTGCGTCAAGGAATTGTTCATATCATCGGCCCCGAACAGGGAATGACCCAGCCTGGAATGACCATTGTCTGTGGTGACAGTCATACGGCTACCCACGGCGCATTCGGGGCACTCGCCTTCGGCATTGGCACTTCGGAGGTGGAGCACGTGCTAGCTACCCAAACTTTGATTCAAAGACGGGCGAATAGCATGCGTGTCACCGTGGATGGGGACTTACCCTTCGGTGTCACGGCTAAGGATCTGATATTGGCGGTCATCGGATTAATCGGCACCGCCGGTGGTACTGGCCACGTTATCGAATACGCGGGAAGCGCCATTCGTGCGCTAAGCATGGAAGGCCGAATGACGGTATGTAACATGTCGATCGAAGCCGGTGCCCGGGCCGGGCTGATTGCACCCGACGAAACCACTTTCGCCTATTTACGCCGGCGGCCCATGGCGCCACAGGGAGACGATTTTAAATGCGCAGTGCAGTATTGGCGGGGCTTAGTATCCGACACGGATGCACGCTACGATTCCGAAGTTGTTTTACCAGCTGACGCTGTAGTGCCTCAGGTTACTTGGGGAACATCGCCTCAGGATGTCTCACCGATTACCGGAGTGGTTCCCGATCCAGCCACCCAAACCGATGGTTCACGCCGCGACGCTATGCAAAGGTCAATCCGATACATGGGTTTGACACCGGGCACGCCGTTGGCGGAAATTCCGGTAGACCGGGTATTCATAGGGTCGTGCACAAATGGTCGAATCGAGGACCTGCGTGCGGCGGCTGCCGTTGTCGTGGGGCGCCGGGTAGCCGCGACAGTTGGAGCCATGGTGGTTCCGGGATCCGGTTTGGTGAAACGACAGGCGGAGGAGGAGGATCTTCACCGGATTTTTCTCGACGCGGGTTTTGAATGGCGCGAGCCCGGGTGTTCCATGTGTTTGGCGATGAACGCCGATCGGCTCTCGCCCGGAGAACGTTGTGCCTCAACTTCGAACCGAAATTTTGAAGGGCGTCAGGGGCGTGGCGGACGTACCCATTTGATGAGCCCAGCAATGGCCGCTGCTGCCGCCGTCACCGGTCATCTCACCGATGTTCGTGCTTTGAGCTAGGCTTGAACATGGATCGTTTTACGACACTTACCGGAATTGCGGCGCCGTTGCCCATGATCAATGTCGACACCGATATGATCATTCCGAAACAGTTTCTGAAGACCATCAAACGTAGCGGTTTGGGCACTAATCTGTTTGATGAAATGCGCTACACGCCAGACGGTTCAGAAATTACTGATTTCATCTTAAATCGTGCGCCCTATCGGGATGCCGTTATCTTGGTCACCGGGGCCAATTTTGGCTGTGGTTCGAGCCGCGAACATGCGCCCTGGGCGCTGTCCGATTTCGGTATCCGGTGCCTCATCGCCCCCAGTTTCGCTGATATATTTTTAAATAATTGTTTCAAGAACGGCATCCTACCAATAACGCTTGAGCAAGAAATGGTTGACGCACTCATGGCCGATGCCGAAGGCGAATCCAACCCGATCCTAACGGTCGATCTTGAGCGGCAGGAAATCGTCCGACCGGAGGGTCGGATGTTTAAGTTCGAAATCGATGCGTTTCGCAAGCATTGTTTGTTGAATGGATTGGACGATATCGGCTTGACCCTGCAAAAATCGAGTCTCGTCGACAACTTCGAGAGTCAAAGGCAGGCGCAACTTCCTTGGCTATTCCGCTAAGCGGAGGGGAAGGTGATGAGACGGCTTTTGATTCTTCCCGGAGATGGAATCGGTCCCGAGGTCGTGGACCAAGTTTTGCGCATCATCGATTGGTTGCGGCGCCGGCGCAATATCGAATTCGACGTCGTGAACGGTTTGGTCGGCGGTGCGGCCTTCGAGGCTACCGGATCCCCGCTGCCCGACGAAACCTTGGCGGACGCCTTGGACTGCGATGCCGTTTTGTTCGGTGCGGTCGGCGGTCCACAGTGGGAGAATCTGGATTTTTCCTCGCGTCCGGAACGCGGCCTATTAGGGCTTCGAAAGGAATTGGGGTTGTTCGCCAATTTGCGTCCCGCGCGCGTGTATGATGCGTTGGCTGATGCATCAACTCTTAGGGGTGATCTCGTCGCCGGGCTTGATATCGTGATCGTGCGGGAATTGACTGGCGGTATCTACTTCGGCGAGCCGCGCGGCGTCGAGACGTTGCCCGAGGGCGACCGTCGCGGAATAAATACGGAAGTATATTCTAGCGACGAAATTCGGCGAATTGCGCGGGTCGCGTTCGAACTCGCACGTGGGCGCCGCGGTCTCGTCCACTCGATCGATAAGGCTAATGTATTGGAAAGCAGCGAACTATGGCGCCAAGAAGTGCAGGCTCTGCGCGACACCGATTACCCTGAGCTCGAGTTGAAGCACATGTATGTCGATAACGCAGCCATGCAGTTGGTGCGTGAACCCAAACAGTTTGACGTCATTGTCACAACCAACATGTTTGGAGATATCCTTTCCGACCTGGCCGCGATGTTGACCGGATCCTTGGGAATGCTGCCGTCGGCTTCCTTGGGCGAAGCCACCGGAATGGGGGGACGACGTGGCCTCTATGAACCGGTCCACGGCAGCGCCCCGGATATCGCCGGGTGCGGTATTGCCAATCCGATCGCTCAGATATCAAGTTTTGCAATGCTGCTGAGGTATTCATTCCAACTCGACGAAGATGCCGATCTAATCGACAGCGCCATCCAAACGGTTCTAGCCGGTGGTTTGCGTACCGCCGACATTATGCGAGCTGGAAAGGCCAAAGTTTCGACCACGGTAATGGGCGATTCAATTTTGCGTGGCCTTGACAATTTGGCGGCCTAAGTGTCGTTCGTTACCGAATAGTCTAAAGAACCCGACGAAGGAGTGGGAATATGGGATTTAGGGTAGCCGTTGTGGGTGCCACAGGAAACGTCGGACGGGAAATGCTGAAGGTTCTTGCCGAGCGGGATTTTCCTGCCGACCGCGTGGTGGGCCTTGCATCGTCTCGGTCCGTCGGAAAGGAAGTTTCGTTCGGCGATGATGCGGTGCTAAAAATCGCTGATCTCGACTCGTTCGATTTTTCGGAAACTGACTTAGCGCTGTTTTCGCCCGGTGCGAGGGTGTCGGAGAAATACGCGCCGCGCGCCGCTGACACAGGTTGCGTTGTTATCGACAACACATCCAAATTTCGCATGGAGCCGGACGTACCTCTCGTGGTACCGGAGGTCAACGATTTGGCAATCGCAGAATACCGCGCGCGAAATATCATCGCCAATCCGAACTGTTCGACAATTCAGATGGTGACAGCACTGAAGCCCCTCCACGATGCAGCGACAATAAAACGGGTGGTGGTCGCAACCTACCAATCGGTATCCGGAGCGGGGCATGAGGCGATGGACGAGCTGTTCAACCAGACCAAGGGGATTTATCTCAACGACACGCGGGATTCGGTCAATTTCACGGCGCAAATTGCCTTCAACGTCATTCCCCACATCGATGTGTTCATGGACGACGGGTCGACAAAGGAAGAGTGGAAGATGATTGAGGAAACCAAGAAAATCCTCGACCCGGCAATCGAGGTTTCTGCCACCTGTGTTCGGGTGCCTGTATTCATTGGGCACGCCGAGGCTGTCAACGTGGAGTTCGAATCGCCGATAGACGAGGATCAGGCGCGCGATATTCTCGCATCCGCGCCCGGCATCAACGTTGTCGACCGGCGTATGGACGGTGGCTACATCACACCTTATCAGTGCGTTGGCGACGATGCGGTGTTTGTTTCCCGGATCCGCAGCGATCCGACGGTGCCCTATGGCCTCAACCTCTGGGTGGTATCGGACAACTTGCGGAAGGGCGCCGCTCTAAACGCCGTGCAAATCGCAGAGCGACTCATCCAAGACTATTTCCGCCACGCGGCCTAATATATCAGGTTGCCCGGGCACAACCTTCGAAGACTTACTATAAGACGGCGACAATTTGTGATCGACCGCGGCGGGCGCTAGGCACTACTTCGCTGATTTGAAACTCGCTGCGATCGATTTTGTAAGCTCGAAAACGCGTTTTCTCACCGTCGGCTCGGAAATTCGGTAGTAAGCGCGGACGAGTTCAAGTGTTTCGCGTTTGGCCAAGGGATCGTATTCGATGCTCGGGACCGTATCCGCGGCGATTCGTGGCTGAGCGCTCATTTCGAGACGCGGCATGTCTTCGAAAAAAAACGAAATTGGAAGATCGAGAATTTGACTGATCTTGTACAAGCGGCTGGAGCCAATACGATTTATGCCCCGCTCGTACTTCTGGACTTGTTGAAACGTCAGTCGCAGTGCTTCGCCGAGTTTTTCCTGACTCATACCGAGAAGCGTCCGGTGAAGTCGAACACGCCCACCTACATGGACGTCAATTGGATTGGGTATCGCGGCCATATTGACTACTCCCCGTTCCGTGGATTTTTTTGCGAGCGTCCGGATTCGCGCGATACTATCAATTGCCAATTTGGACGCAGAATACTACGAGTAACATATTATTACGTGTGGTCAATATCCATAAAGGTTTAGAGTGGCACTCGGAAAGTTCGTTTGAAGGAGGAGTGTTCAATCGACAGCTGGGCAGGTGTTGCTCAGGTATAGCCTTGTGAGCATCAGCATGTTTGCGCCGCTGCCGTTTTCGATTTCGGGATTCATGCCGACGTGACCCTACTGCACGACTCTACTAATGGTGGTATTCCATAACCTGTGGGTTGGCGCTGCACTAAGGGCGGCGCAGTTCGCCGACCGCCTGATCAATGATCAGCATTGCCACGCGGTTTAAACACTCCGTTGCCCGCGCATCGCTTCGTGGTTCGTGTCTGTCGGAACACATGGCGCACATTTTGCGTGAGCGATCTGCGATTGCGCCTCCATTTGCATCCACAGAATTCTCAGAAATCTAGTCCCCAAAATTTGGTCACTGCAATTTGCAGTAGAAAAGATTTTTCTCGCGATTTTGCAGTGACATTTGGAGTACTCGCGCGCGACTGATTTTCAGGGTACTGAATAAAAATGTGTAGTTTCAATTTCTTAGGTTCGATCTAGGGTTCATATGAATTGTGGCATGAGAATTGCTTGAGATTTGACCGACAGGCATGGCGTTGGGGGCAATAGGCGGACTAATTGCTGCGTGGTTCGCCGATCCGCGCGAATCGAATAGTCACCGTTTATTCGGAACGGTATGGGAAATCGAAGGCTATTGGCGATGCGTAGGATATAGCAATTCCCACAATTAGTTGCTGAACACCTTTTGCCAATATTGCAACAGATAATGGTTATCTGATGAGACTCGACCATCGTGATAGCATTTCGTTCTAATGTTAACCGATTATAGGAGTATGCTTTTGAGGTTGGTGACTCCTAGGAGTAGATTGCAATGTTTGGCTTCATCAAATATTGCGGTCACTGAGAACGCTAAACGATTTCCCGAGAATCGTGCTCGGCGATCTTGCGTCGACCATTCCGGGCCAAATGTAATATGGTCGGTAATTCCCGCAATGATTGTATCTGTCATAGCGATAACGAATCCGTCTTTCGCCAAAGACATTCATATGATTGCGCCAGTTATCCCGCCACATTTTGACGATTCTGGAAAGGGACGCATCGGAGACGTTATCAGGCGGGCTCTCGGAGAATGCGGTCATCGCGTTCGGTTCACCATGGTTCCTTTCGGGCGGCGCTGGAAGGATTATACTGACGATGATGCGTTCGACGGCCTGGCGACCGCAGAGGCCGATCAGACTTTTCCTGGGCATACGACAAAACCGTTCATATATCTGCAAGATGGCGCGACAGTACTGGCGGGAAGCGGGCTAGAAGATATTCAGTCGGTCGAGGAGTTGGCTGGCAAGCGCGTTGTTGCGTTTCCGAACGCGGATAGAATATTGGGGATCGAAGACTTGGTTCCAAAATTCGAAAGTTTTAGGACTCGGGCAAACCGATTTGATCAAATCCGGCCGCTCTTGAGCGGTCGTACCGATGCAATTCTTGCCGACGGTCTCATTACCGCACACATCCTCGGTGATCTGAACACCAAAGAACGTGCAGGTATGGAGCCTGATGTCGATGCCACGAAGATGGTCCTGTTTCGCCGGATATTCGATCCTGGGCCGCAGCGGCTCTATTTTAGGGAGGAAACGATATCCAATGATTTTGACAAGTGCGTGGCGGTTTTGATGAAGAGTGGAGAGATGATGAAGATCACAAAGCCGTATGTTGACCGCTATAGACATATGGTGGGAGACCAGTATCCTGAATTTTGAAATGTTTTTCTTTTTTACATTCTTATCCCAATAAAAGGTGTATTTGGGGAGTTGGAATATGGCAGCAAAATTGAATCAATTTAATCTTTATTCGAAAGCCATGGTTTTAATTGGCTCAGTTTTAGCTGTCATCACCGTCTTGGTAACTGCTTGGAATGTTTACAATGAGCGGATGAATTCGACCCGCGATCTTGAGGCGCGGCTTCAGGAAACTTTGACGCAGCAGGCCATCGCAGTCTCCAACTCCCTCTGGGATCTTAACAGGGACAGCACCAGTGCCATTCTTCAAGGGATCGCGCAGTATCCAGATTTCGTTTGCGTGACAGTTAGTGATCAAAAGGGAGGAGAATTCGCTCATTTAGGGCCACGGAATCTGACGGGCATCCCAATCGTTCGGGGTATGGCCGATATCACTTTTGACCAGCCGAACGGATCGAAAGAGAAAATTGGCACGATCGAGCTTGTGTTTTCCCGCGAACGCCTTTTGGAAGCTCAAGCCCGTCATCTTACTCAGAATGTAATACTATTGTTGGTGCAGCTCGCGGCGGTTCTTACGGCGACAGCTATCGTGCTGCGTGCGCTCACCAAGCCGCTCAACGCAATAACCGATAGAATGATTGGAGTTGCCGGGGGCGATGGCTATACGCCCACCCCCTACACGGAACGCCACGACCAAATCGGTGCAATGGCGCGAGCCGTGGAGATCTGCCGCGAAAATCAGGCGCGGCTGCAAGCCATATTGGATAACACTCAGGCACTGATCTATCTAAAGGATTTGGCGGGCAAATACATTTTGGTCAATCGCGAATTTGAAAAGAGCTTTAGCGTGTTCGACGGCGAGGCTATCGGCAAGACCGACTTTGATCTTCATTCCCTGGAGACGGCTCAGGAATTTCGCGACCATGACCGCCGGGTTCAGGAATTTGGTGTGCCCATGGAGTTCGAAGAAAGCGCGGTATATGTCGACGGCCGTCACACTACGGTAACGGTCAAGTTTCCGCTGATCGGTCCCAGCGGAAAAATTTACGCGATCGCCGGCATATCGACAGATATCACGGAGCGAAAACGTGCCGAATTAGCTCTTAAACGAACCCGCGATGAACTTGAGGAACGAGTACGAGGAAGAACGGCGGAACTTAGTGCGGCAAATGCCGCACTCGTCATGGAGATCAAAGAAAGAAAGCGCGCCGAGGACGCGCTTTGCGAAAGTGAGGAGCGCTTCCGCAGCATCGTGGAGAACATACCCGCAGTGGTCTGCTTGAAGGATTTGGATGGGCATTTCCAGGTGGCTAACGATCGCCTTGAGGAGTGGTACGGTATTTCAGTGGATGGCGCGCTCGGAAAATCCTCTTCAGAGCTATTTCCGCCCGCGCTGGCTGATATCTGTGAATCGTTAGATCGCCAAGCCCTTGAAAGCGGAGCGTTAAGAGAACGCGAAATGCCAGTGCCATTTACCGATGGCAGCAATCATTCGATATTAATGATGAAGTTTCCGGTGTTGGGTAAAGACCGTGAACCAGTCGGAGTCGGTACGATTAATATGGACCTCACCGAATTGCGGCAGGCGGAAAAGCGTTTGCATCGAGCGCAGAAATTGGAGGTTGTCGGGCAGTTGACCGGCGGGATCGCGCACGACTTCAATAACCTTCTTAGCGTAATTCAGGGCCATGCCGAATTATTTGCAGACGGCAACGGCCATGGCGAGGAATCTGCGAATATGGTGATTCGGGCGGCAAGACGAGGCGCCGAATTGACCCGTAAATTATTGGCGTTTTCGCGACAGCAATCCTTGCAGCCGAGCTCGATCGACATAGCCGCTCTGGTTAACGGCAGTCAGAATTGCTATCACGAATCCTGGGAGAAACTATTGAAGTCTGCATTTCTGCGAAACCGGGGATTTGGCCGGCTCACGCCGATCCCGGTCAAGTGGAAAACGCGCTCTTAAACATGGCAATCAATGCCTGTGACGCGATGCCGGAAGGTGGACGTTTAACAATCACCATGAAAAACATCCATTTGGATGCGGCGTCGTGCAATGACGATGTGGAGGCTGGGCCAGGAGATTATGTCGTACTCATCGTGAGCGATACCGGCCAGGGCATGTCGGCGGACATTGCAAAACGTGCTTTCGAACCGTTTTTTACCACCAAAGAAGTGGGTCAACGCAGCGGTTTGGGCTTGAGTATGGTATATGGTTTTGCTCAACAGACAGGGGGCTACGCGACGATCGATAGCGTTGAGGGGCAGGGTACGACGGTTAAGCTATTTCTCCCCCGATCAAGCGGTGTCCCCAGCGCCCGGCGGGAAGCGGGTGCAGGTGAGCAACCGTTGGCACGCGGCGAATCGGTACTGGTTCTCGAGGACGACGCGGATGTTCGTGCCCTTACTGTATTGCAGCTTGAGTCGATTGGTTACACCGTCTACGAAGCAAGCGATGCTCGGACGGCGCTAGAAATTCTGGGAAGCAACGGCGGTATTGACCTTCTTCTTTCCGATATTGTACTTCCGGGAAAAATGAACGGACCAAAACTAGCAAGAGAGGCCCGCCTTGGGTGTCCCAGCCTTAAGGTCGTTTTTATGTCGGGTTACGCCCCGAACACATCGCAAGACGGGCATTCAGTCGATCGGAACGCCCCATTACTTCAGAAACCGATCAGTAAAATTGTCCTGGCGAAAACCCTGCGACAGGTTTTAGACAGCCCAACGTATACTGATGAAAACGAAATAGGAGATCGATTAGTCGGTCTTGTTGAAGAATCGAACATGGCAAGATGACGTTTCAACGGTGGGCAATTCTCAGAATTTCCCAATCAGCTGGTGCATTTTTCCCGTACATTTCTTGAAAAAAAACGAATGTGCGATCCCGATGATAGGGAGACGAAAACTGGATTTGCCGGAGGTGGTCACAGCTATTTCGTTCTCTAGGCGCGTATTTCTTCTCAGTCTCTTTCTTCCGATTATGACGAGATAGAAGGACAGAATCGCTTCAAGCCCAACTTATGGGACCACGACGTAAAGTGTTTTAGGGCTACGGCTAGGATTTCTCGACGCATTTGATGAGGCCTGTGGTCATTCTTAACCCGACGATATCACGGCTGTGCGTGCCGCACGCCCGGCTGCCTATAAATTCTAATAAATTTGAAACGTGCACGACTGACATTCGGTCCGAATTGAGGCCATCGGACGATAAGACCAAACTAAGGATGGCCGCGAATCACGTCGATTGCCCTGATTTTTGCAGCGCTTCGGATCATAGGCCACCAATTGATCAGCGACGACATTATTCGGACTCGGCAGTCGGCTATTCCGCCAACATGGGATTTTTCGCATGAATGGCGTAGGCTCCAGTATGTCTCCAAACTGATTTGACGGAAATGACCACATTGAAAGCCCGGAGCACGATGCACGGTAGTACCAATTCGCAGGAACGCGCCGCCGTCAACACGCGGCTGAAGCAGTGGGTCGCGCGGGTACGATTGACGCGGAAGTTGGCTGTGGCCGTCGCCGCTGCGGCGCTGGCATCCGTTCTCGCGACTGCCGGGGCTTTGACTGGTTCGGGTCCATTCGGTCCCGAACCGCGCACCATTCTTATTCTGCTCAACGTCAATCTCGTGCTTATCCTGGTGTTAAGCGCACTAGTACTGCGTCGTCTCGTCGAACTGTGGATGGAACGTCGGCGGGGCTCGGCGGGGTCGAGGCTGCATGTTCGATTGGCAGCACTATTCAGCGTCGTCGCCGTCGCACCCGTGATCTTGGTGGCACTGTTTTCCGCCCTATTCCTGAACTTGGGAATTGAATCGTGGTTTAGCGAACGGGTGCGTACGGCGCTCGGTGAGTCACTCCTGGTCGCGGAGGCATATGTCGCGGAACATAAACAAATTATCCGCGCCGATGTGCTGGCAATGGCCCAGGATATCAATCGCGTTGCTCTTCAGCTGCGCAACAATCCGACTCGATTAAATAATTTTGTGGCTACCCAAGCCGCATTGCGTTCGTTGACCGAGGCGATGGTTTTGCGTCGCGATGGGCGGATATTGGCGCGCACCGGATTGACATTTGCTCTAAGCATGGGGCCAGCGCCAGAGGAAACCATGAAAGAAGCCGATGAAGGGGGCGTGGTCATACTGACCAGTGACAGCGAGGATCGTGTCCGCGCTATGGTGCGTCTTGACGGATTCGTTGATAGCTATCTCTTTGTCGGCCGATTTGTTGAGCCCACGGTCATTGGCCATATGACAAGGACTCAAGACGCAGTTTCCCAATACCAGAGACTGGAAGGGCAGCGCTCCGACATTCAGGTTACATTTTCACTGATCTTTTCTGTCGTGGCGCTGCTCCTGTTGTTGGTTGCTGTTTGGGTGGGCTTGACGGTTGCCACGCGGCTGGTTCGCCCCATCAGTGGGTTGGTGGCGGCGGCTGAACAGGTACGTGCTGGCAATCTCAAGGCACGGGTACCCGAGGGTTTGGAAGACGATGAAATCGGTATTTTGAGCCGCGCGTTCAACCGGATGACAGGCCAGCTTGAGGGCCAACGCCGCGAGCTGATCGAGGCAAACCGCCAAATTGACGCGCGTCGGCGCTTCACCGAATCAGTTCTATCGGGAGTTTCCGCAGGGGTCATTGGTTTAGACGCCCAGGGCAAGATCGAGCTGCCAAACCGCTCGGCTCTGGAACTGTTGGAAACAACGACGACTGCTCTAGTCGGTCAAATGTTGGCGGAAGCGGTGCCGGAAATGACGTCTTTAATGAGACAAGCCGAAGCCCGGCCGGAGCGCCGCGCCAGTGGTCAGGTCACCGTCGTTCGCGCTGGTCGTGCGCGCACTTTGCAGGTCCGAATCAGCGCCGAACGGAGAGCCGATGAAACCGAAGGATTTGTCGTTACTTTCGACGATATTTCTGCCCTTGTCGTCGCTCAACGGGCCGCAGCCTGGTCCGATGTCGCTCGTCGCATCGCTCATGAAATCAAGAATCCGCTGACGCCCATACAGCTTTCAGCGGAACGCCTCAAGAGAAAGTATCAGCAAGAAATCTCCAGTGATCCAAAAATATTTGCTTCGTGTACCGATACAATCGTGCGCCGGGTTGCCGATATCGGCCGAATGGTCGATGAATTTACAGCGTTTGCCCGAATTCCGACACCGGTTCTCAAGCATGAGGATGTGGTTGCAGTGGCCCGCGAGACCATGGTTCTTCACGACGTGGCCCATCCCGAGATCTCGTTCGATTCGAATTTTCCGCCACACGCCGTGCGAGTCCGATGCGACCGGCGGCAGCTCGGTCAGGCGTTGACGAATTTAATTCAGAACGCCATTGACGCGATTGGAGGTCGCGAAATGCTGACAGGCGGCGAATCATTGCCACCTGGGAAGATTTGCGTGTCGATCAAGGAAGATGCGGATTCCGTGTACATAGAGGTTATCGACAATGGCCGAGGATTACCGAACGAAGAACGCGAACGACTGGTTGAGCCCTATGTGACCACGCGGGCAAAGGGTACAGGTTTGGGTTTGGCGATAGTCAAGAAGATCATGGAGGATCACGGTGGCGAGCTGTTGCTTGACGGACTGCGCGGAGGTGGGGCACGGATCTGTTTGATACTGCCCGCGGATCGAGGCCTTGTAGAGGACAAAATGATTGCATCGAAGGTCCGGCTAAGCGAGGGACTTGCCCATGACCCATGAAATACTGATTGTCGACGACGAGGCTGATATCCGGGCTGCCATCGCCGGAATTCTAAAGGACGAGGGACACCAGACACGCGTCGCTGGAAACAGTGACGAAGCATTGGCCGCAATCCAAAAACGAGTCCCTACGCTTTTAATCTTAGATATCTGGTTACAGGGTAGCCGAATTGACGGGCTCGAATTGCTTGCTCTGCTGAAGAAGGATTTCGAAGACCTACCTGTCGTCGTAATCAGCGGTCACGGAACCATCGAAACCGCCGTGGCAGCGATAAAAATGGGGGCGTATGATTTCGTCGAAAAGCCGTTCAAGACGGACCGATTGCTGCTGGTCGTTGCGCGTGCTATCGAAGCGGCGCGTTTGCGGCGCGAGAACGCGGAACTTCAGCTCCGTGCTGGTGGCAAGGTGGAGCTGATGGGCGATTCAGCCGCCATAAAGCTGGTGAGAACTGCGATCGATCGCGTCGCACCAACCGGGAGCCGTGTGCTCATCACGGGTCCAGCCGGAGTCGGGAAAGAGGTGGTCGCGCGCATGCTTCACGCGCGTTCGAGGCGCTCCGATGGACCATTCATTGTCTTGAACGCCGCCGCCATGGCCAGCGATAGTATGGAATTGGAGTTGTTTGGGCGGGAGGCAGACGGACAAGGGGGTGCGCGCAAGACCGGTACACTCGAACAAGCCCACGGTGGCACACTACTGTTGGATGAAGTAGCGGATATGCCCCTGGGTACCCAAGGGAAAATTCTTCGCGTATTGCAGGAACAGAGATTTCAGCGCGTTGGTGGTGGCCCAACGGTGGATATCGACGTGCGAATCATCGCCAGTTCCAATCGGGATTTGCAAGCCGAGATCGTGGCAGGCCGATTTCGCGAAGACCTGTATTATCGCCTCAACGTTGTACCGATTCGCGTACCTCCCTTGCGGGAGCGTCGGGAGGATATTCCTTCCTTCGCACGCCATTTTATGGCCCGATCAGCTCAGGCTTCCGGTTCGCAGCCGCGCGAGCTTGGCGACGACGCACTTGCTGCTTTGCAAGCTTGCGAGTGGCCGGGTAATGTCCGCCAACTGCGCAATCTCGTCGACTGGCTTTTGATCATGGCTCCGGGTGACCCCGGTACTCCGATCCGCGCAGAAATGTTACCTCCGGAGCTCAGCGCGCGCGCGCCAGCAGTCATCCGAAGTGAAAACAGTGGCGAGATTATGGGACTTCCATTGCGCGATGCTCGGGAGGTCTTCGAAAGGCAATACCTTGCGGCGCAACTTACCCGGTTCGCTGGCAATATCTCGCGAACGGCAGCCTTTATCGGAATGGAGCGTTCGGCTCTTCACCGAAAATTGAAGTCCCTCGGCATCGCGGAGGAAGGACGCGTTCAAGGCCATACCGTCGCGGATTCATTCCCGGATTCCCGTTCCAGCGAGGATGTCTGGCGGTGAAAGTGCTTATCTGTGGTGCGGGCCAGGTAGGATTCAGCATCGCTCGCCAATTGGCTAGCGAAGACAACGATGTGACGGTGATCGACGAGTCCCCGGAAAAGGCCCATAAAATCGGCGACACATTGGATGCGAAGGCTTTCGTCGGTTTTGCCTCGCATCCCGATGTCTTGGACCAGGCGGGTGCCGCTGACAGCGATATGATTATCGCTGTTACTTTCGCCGATGAAGTCAACATGGTGGCGTGTCAGGTTGCCCATTCGGTGTTCAACGTTCCGACCAAAATCGCTCGCGTTCGCAGTGGCAGTTATCTCAACCCAAAATGGCGCGATATCTTCAGCCGTAATCACATGCCGATTGACGTCATTATCTCGCCGGAAATCGAGGTTGCACGTGCCGTCGTGCGTAGGCTTGAGGTTCCCGGAGCGATTGACATGATGCCTTTCGCCGATGGTCGCATTCGGGTCATCGGGGTTCGGTGCAACGACGACTGTCCCGTTGTCAATACGCCACTCCGCCAACTCACTGAGCTGTTTCCTGACCTCACCATCATGGTATTGGCGATTTTGCGCGGTGACCGCATGCTCGTTCCACACGCCAACGATCAAATGTTCGTTGGCGACGAGGTGTATTTCGCCGTGGACGCGGATCACATCACGCGCGCCATGGCTGCGTTCGGACACGAAGAACGAAAAGCCCGGCGCGTGATCGTTGTCGGTGGCGGTAATATTGGCTTCTATCTTGCGCGTGAAATGGAGGAAAACTACGCCGGTGTGTCGCTGAAGGTGATTGAAAACGACCGGGACCGCGCACTAAAAATTGCAGACCGGTTTTCCAAGACCGTGGTTATCCACGGCGACGCTGTTGACAACGAAATATTAAACGAAGCAAACGTGCAAGCGGCGGAAACGATCATTTCCGTTACCAACGACGACGAAATCAATATCTTATCGTCGCTGTTGGCGAAGCGCTCTGGAACGGCGAGGGCGTTTACCCTAATCAAGAATCTCACGTACACTCCCTTGGTATCTTCGCTGGGTATCGACGTCGTCGTCAATCCCCGCGACATTACCGTTTCCACGATTCTGCAGCACGTCCGCTGTGGCCGTATCCGGGCCGCGCGTAGTCTTCATCACGGGGATGCCGAATTGATTGAGGCAGAGGCGCTGGAAACCGCCCCGCTGGTCGGAAAACCTTTGCGGGAAATAAAATTTCCGGCCGGTATTTTGATCGGCGCGATGGTGCGCAACGACAATGTCATCATTCCGCGTGGCGATACCGTGATTAGGGCCAAAGACCGGGTTATCGCAATTGCCGCGTCTGGAAAAACGAAGAGTGTTGAACGTATGTTTTCAGCCGGTCTTGAATTCTTTTGAAGTGAACTCGAATGCCCTCGGGTTACCCTTTCAAACAAATAAATGTGGACTGCGAATGTCGCGAATCGCCTACGTGAACGGCCGTTATCAACCGCTTCGATCAGCGGTTATCAATGTCGAGGATCGCGGCTTTCAGTTCGCCGACGGTGTTTATGAGGTCATCGCCGTCGTCGACGGTCGTTGCGTTGATTTGGCGGAGCATTTTGATCGGCTCGATTGCTCTCTTGCCGCATTGCGTATTCCTCAGCCGATGAGCCGCGCGGCGTTTTCGAGCGTGGTGGAGGAAACCGCAAGACGCAACCGCGTGGGAGATGGCCTAGTCTATATGCAAATTAGTCGAGGGGTGGCGCGTCGTGACCACCCATTTCCCCCCAACGCAAAGCCGACGTTGGTGGTCACGGCGAGGCGTCACGTGCTGCCTAAGGGACGAGAAGACTTTCCTGGCGTTCGAGTCGTGACAGCCAGGGATATTCGCTGGGCGCGCTGCGATATCAAATCCATTTCTCTCCTTCCCAACGTGTTAGCCAAACAGGAGGCTCTGGATAAAGGCGCGTTCGATGTGTGGATGGTCGATGGTGATGGCCTGGTGAGCGAAGGGAGTTCGAGCAACGCTTGGATTATCGATGGGCGCGGTACCGTCGTTACCCGCCCGACCGGCCCGGAAATCCTAGGTGGTATCACTCGGGACAGAATCATTTCACTTGCACGCGAAGATGGCGTCGAAGTGGTTGAACGGCCATTCACGGTGGACGATGCGAAGGCGGCGCGTGAGGCATTTCTGACTAGTACGACGACGTTCTTACGGTCGGTCATTCGTATTGACGATGCGGTGATTGGAAGCGGCGAGGTTGGCACGCTGAGTCAACGACTATTGGACCTATACATAACTTACGCCAGAAAAGGGATAGTGTGCCGCTAACCCTGCCCAAGGCTGTGTTGTTCGATTGGGACAATACCCTGGCTAATTCTTTTCTGCCTATTCATCAAACCCTCAACCACACGTTCCGTTACATGGGCCGAGAGCTTTGGAGCATGGCAGAGACGAGGAAAAACGTGGGCGCATCCTTACGCGATAATTTTCCGCTCTTGTTCGGCGATCGTTGGCGGGAGGCGGCGAAAGTTTTCTACAAGCATTTTGAAGGGCATCATCTAAAAGGTATTGAGCCCATGCCTGGCGCGGATGACGTTTTGTCCGTGCTCAAGGAAGCCGGCGCCTTTGTAGGAATTGTTAGCAACAAGCGAGGCGATTATCTGCGCCGAGAGGTGGACTATTTGGGCTGGAACGACTATTTTGCCACCATTGTAGGCGCGAATGACGCCACCGAGGACAAACCGGCAACGGCACCGGTTTATCTCGCGCTACAGGGGAGCGGCACTGTCCCAGGCCCAGACGTGTGGTTCGTCGGCGACAATGCTCTCGACGTTTCGTGTGCCGAATCTTCCGGTTGTCTGCCGATCTTGGTTAGTGGGGTGGACGATTGGTCAGCGGAATTTCCACCGCCAGAGTGGCGATTTGACGATTGTTTCGAGCTTGCCTCGTGTATTCGAAATATTCGTTGTTCGGCGTTGCCGTGAGATTCCGTGACAACGAACAATCCCGAGCTTGAGACCCGTCCATGGTTCCGCTAGGGTTGTCACTCACATTGAAAACCACATAATCAGTTCTCACCCCGGGAAAAGCAAAATGATCCTCGGTAAGGACGAAAGGGGGAGTGAAAATGTCGTCGGAGAAATCTCAGAACGTTCAGGACATCTTTCTGAATCACGTTCGCAAGAACAAGCTTCCGGTTACCATCTTTTTGGTTAACGGTGTTAAGCTCCAAGGAGTTATCAGTTGGTTCGACAACTTTTCGGTGCTGTTACGCCGTAACGGACATGTGCAGCTCGTATATAAGCATGCGATCTCCACGGTGATGCCCGCAACTGCCATCCAGCTCTTTGACCCAAGCAGGGAGGCGGGTGAGGCGGAGTGATCTGAACACAGAATCTTCAGGGTTGAAGGGGGAGCATGGCCAACGCGCGGCTGTTTTGCGACCAAGTATTGGGCCGGCGAGTATTGCCCGCGACCATCTCAACGAAGCCATTTCGCTTGCCCGTGCGATCGGGCTTTGTGTCGAATTTGCTGAAACCGTTCGCCTGAAATTTCGCCGGCCGGCAACCTTGTTTGGTACAGGGAAGCTGGCCGAATTTGGGCGTCGAATCTCCGACTTAGCTGTCGACATCGTAATCGTCGACGGGCAATTGACTCCCGTCCAACAACGCAACCTCGAAAAGTTCTGGCAATGTAAGGTGCTTGACCGCACCGGGCTAATTCTCGAGATATTTGGTGCCCGCGCGAAAACTCGAGAGGGGTCGCTTCAAGTTGAGTTGGCGTCGCTAAGTTACCAGCGTAGCCGACTGGTACGATCTTGGACCCACTTGGAACGACAGCGTGGTGGGTTCGGATTTCTCGGTGGCCCAGGGGAATCACAGCTTGAATCCGATCGCCGCCATATCGACGAGCGGATTGCACGTATTCGGCAAGAACTCGAAACCGTAATACGCACGCGATCGCTCCACCGATCTGCCCGTAAACGCGTTCCCTATCTCGTGATATCGTTGGTTGGTTATACGAATGCTGGGAAATCGACACTTTTTAACCGTCTTACCGGGGCCGAGACCGTGGTGGAAGACAAGCTGTTCGCCACCCTCGATCCTACGCTTCGCGGTGTAACCCTTCCGTCGGGACGGCGGGTGATCGTCTCGGATACCGTCGGGTTCGTTTCGGATTTGCCAACCCATCTGGTGGCGGCGTTTCGGGCGACGCTCGAAGAGGTTCGTGAAGCCGACATCATCGTTCATGTGCGCGATATCTCCCATCCGGAATGTGAAGCGCAGAAGAGCGATGTCCACAGCGTTCTCGAAGCACTCGGATTGGGCGACCGCGTGAACGAAGGGTTGATTGAAGTGTTAAACAAGATTGATGCAGTAGAAGCGAACGCCCGAGATCTGGTTGCGCCGGTCAACGGCCAGCATGCCAATGGTGTCGCGGTCTCGGCCCTAACCGGTGAGGGGTGCGACGCCTTGTTGTGCCGGCTCGATGAACGGTGTGCGTTGGCCTGGGAGACGGTAAGTTTTGATATAGCTCACTTGGATGGCCGAGCGCTTGCGTGGCTGTATCGGCATGGTGAGATTATCTCGCGTACCGACGACGATTCTGTGGCCCATATCAGGGTCCGCCTCGACCGGGCGAACCTCGCACGATTTCGTCACTTGCTTTCTCAAGCACCGACTTGACAGGCGAATTTTCGACGGCGTAAATAGCCGACATTGCGCATTGGCTGGAGATCGAAGACGGGTACTCAGTAGAGGGGAGGTTATGCCATGTCGTTTAGGCCCTTGCACGATCGGGTATTGGTTCGCCGTATCGAACAGGAAGAAAAATCCGCTGGGGGCGTGATAATTCCTGATACCGTCAAGGAAAAGCCCATCGAGGGCAAGGTGGTGTCGGTCGGGTCTGGTAGCCGCGACGAAAGCGGTAAATTGGTGCCGCTCGATGTGAAGGTAGGTGACCGCATATTGTTCGGAAAATGGTCGGGGACTGAGGTCAAGATTGACGGAGAGGATCTGCTGATTATGAAAGAGTCAGACGTCATGGGTGTCGTCGGCTAACGACTGATCCCGATAAACGCTACAGTGGTCCGCGCCCAATTCAGTCGCCCATCTCAGCTTGCGTCTAATTTTTGTGGGCGCACGCGCGGCCCGGATCCGCAAGGATTTGAAAAAAGCATTCAGCGATTTCGCCAATGATCGTCCGGCCCGACCACGCGACGGAGCCCGGTAATTTTCGGATGTTTGCCAGCTTGTACGCAAACTAGATTGATCGAAATAGTATTTTCGAAAACATTAGCTGCGTTTCCGAAAAAGTTTTTTTCATTATATAGTTTTGGTAGGTGCCAATACATATCATAACCGAAGTTTTGAATGAGCTGGATTAGTTCTTTGGATTTTGCCTCCTTGTCGTTTTCCACGTACAAAATTGGCAAATGTTTTTCTATCGTTTCACGTGCACCATTGATGACGTCTGCCTCCATGCCTTCAACGTCGATCTTGATGAAGTCGCACTTCTGAAGTTTCATGCTATCAATGCCGAGCAACCGTACGCGCTCTCCGCGTTCGTGCGATCCAAGACTTAGCCCGCCGAAGTTTAACTCGCGGGTACCATCAAGTATCGGTACAACAATCGCGCCGTTATTAGCACCGGCCGCAGCGTGATAAAGATGGACGTTGGTCAGGCTGTTTAGAGCGACATTCGCGCAAGCCGTTTGAAAAATAAATCTCTGTGGTTCGAATGCGACGACCGCACCCTTGGGGCCAACGATTTTCGAGAACACTACCGTGTGTCCGCCAATATTCGCCCCGATATCCAGCACAACGTTGCCAGGTTTCACCAAATTCCTGAATCCCGCGACCTGTTCTTCCTCGATTTCGCCGTACACGTCCAGGGCTTTACCAATATACAGGTCATGAACGTTGTAGAGCATCCAGCCGTACCGACAGGCCTTGAGATGGTTGATTCTTCCTTCGGGAATAATATCTGTGCCCTTCGTCGCCATAGCCGATACACCCGTTTTCAGTGAATTATGCCCGCTCAACCGCCAAGTCTGTTACGTCTAGCCCCGAAGTCTCGGCAAATTGGGCAGACAAGGTGCAAGAACAAGTCTCTGCATGATACCGAACTTAAACTTTGACTGAAGCGTGGACAATTTTGAATAGGGTTGACTGCCAATATTGTCGACCGGAGTCACATGCACTGGACGGCGGGTTCAACCGAGGCCCATGAGACAAGTTCTTTGAGCTCCCCCGAATCAGTTCGGCCCATATAAAGTGTCATAGTCGTGCGATGGTCTTGGGCACTGATTTGGACGGTGCCTGTAGGAGAATCGAAGCGCGGTCCTTCCATCCTGTCAACGGCCGCCTCACGGCTTACGATTCCGCGCCTTTTTGCGCCAAGCCACGAAGCACGGAAGGCATTGCAGTGGGTTAATACGTATCCGGATCGAATCCGCTCTGCTCTAACACTTCAGACTCCGCAGTCTCGTTTATGAAGTTTACGGCGTCGATCCCTGGCAATTCTCGGCGTTAGTTCGGGCTGAGCCCCATAAATTTGGCTATGTGGTAATTCGGGTTATTCGTGAATTCGAAAGTGAGCGACAGTCATACTCGCGAAGTTCCGCGAGGACGGGATTGCGAACAGCCCTATAGTTTTTCCACTAGTGCAAATTCGCGTCTCGAATCGAACGGCAGTTTACCCCCAACAAGCTACCGTCGCCGACGGGGTCACGTCATAACGGCTTGTGACTCATTGCCGAGATTCCTCACACGAATTCCGACCTCTTACAATCTGTTTCGGGTATGCGCGATGCCGGCTTCGATCCTGAATTATTTCACGTCGAAAAACGACTGTTGATTCGTGGCCAGAAAACCCGAACCCGCTTTTAGCCGAAGTTACGAATGCGTTTGCCGACCCGGAGAGCAAAAATAATTGATGCTTCGAAAGAAAATGGATAAGCGAGTTTGCCGAATTATTGGCACATTCCGAATGTACTTACGTCTTGGTGCCCGTGGAGGTGTCAATTCAGACAGTGAGGCAACCGCTCGCGAAGGTAGTCTCTGACCACCGGCGCGGCCAATAATTCATCGGCGACCCGCATCGCCATCAGGCGGCTATCGGGCACCGGCAGCCTAAGTTCCGTTTGGTCGTCGACAAAAAATTTGGTCGACCGCTCGACCGAATCACCGATACCGAATTTGACGAATTGTAGCAGTCGCAACCCGCCTTCGCTGGCCCCAAAGCCAGCGACGAATAGGACGGGCAGGAAAAGACCCGTGATCAATTCTTTTTGGCGTTTGCTGAACTTCAACTTAATGTACGCGTTACTCGCCACGATAAACGATGATGAAATTGAAATTCTACCAACTTGATCGTCGTGCGACAGTTAATAACATGCACCCAAGAAAACCAACAATTACCAGGTTTCTGATTTGGCTCCTGGGCAAGGAGGTTGTCCTCCGGTCCAAGGCGAACCAGACCTCGTATGTTAATCGTAAACGGAAGCGGTTTCTAAAGCGACGTACCTAGGCACGAAATGTTTCCCGAATGCATCGAATCGATATCATGAATTTCGAATATCTCCCCCCTCCACTCCGTGTCTGGTTTATCGTCGTCATCCTCTTTTGCGTCGTTGCGATTATATTTGCCCTGACTTTTCTGTTCTTTGACTATCCAAACCTATTTATGCTCGGCGAAACGGGAGGGCGGAGCATCGACGATCCCAAGTGGGCAACGTGGTCCGACCGCAATGATGGATTTAATTGCACCCTTGCTGAGAATGTCATTTTTGAAACGCCTTTGGAATGTCGAGTCTATGTAAATGAATTTTATTTCGTTTCCGTGGATTGTCTGGATGACTGGCACGGTCTCGGCCTACTGGATTCTCCCCGAGCGATGGCGAAGCCGTGGCCTTATTGTCATCACGCTGGCCTTTCTGACGCTCTATTCACCTGAATCGGCAATTATTCTGGCAGTATTTACGGTTACCGTATTTTTTCTATCCGATCGACCGACGCTTTCAACAATACGTCTCGTTATCCTTAGCAGTCTTATTATAATCGTACTCGGTTATTATAAGATAAGAGTTTCGAGTACAGATTTCGGTTCTATTTCCGGATTCTATATGCCTCTGGGAATTTCATATTATTCTTTCCGATGTCTCCATTATATTATAGAAAGATACAAAGGTGGACACTTCTAAAAACCTC
>JAAXGF010000164.1 GCA_012267605.1 Alphaproteobacteria bacterium
GTTGCGGAAGTCGGGTTAAGGCCGCCGGCATCGATGTCTCCAGCACGATCATTGGCTCCGGATTCGGGCAGCCGTACGAACGCGGTAAGCCGTGGAACTGGTGTCAACGCGAATAATTCGAAAAGCCGGCCTCTCACAGCCAGGACCGGCGTTTCGAGAGCTGCCGGCACTTCACAAAATCCCGCCTTACCGATCGCTGAATTCGCCAAGCTGAATTATCGGGACTTTGGCGGAAAAAATACCCGGTCCCCGGCCTGGACGCCAATTCTCGCTGCCGTGCCCGCGTTGAGCTCGACTACCGCCTTGGACGGCCCGCCCGAAGGGATCGTCACCTCGCTCATCGGCGTGGTATCGTGGGCGACGCGGATTATTTTCCCCGCCGCGTTAACAAAGATCATATCCAGCGAAATAAGCGTGTTTTTCATCCACATGGCTACTTCGCGCGGCGAATCAAAAACGAATAGCATTCCTTCGTCCGACCTCATCGATTCTCGAAACATCAAACCGCGGGCATGCTGTGTCGGCGTACGTGCAATCTCGACATCAAAAATGTGATCACCGGTTTGGGTCGAAATGGTCACTTCGCCGCGCGCAAATTCAACGGCGTCCCCGGCAAACGCGAAACCTGGTGTGAGCATCGCCACTGAGGCCACGATCGCGGCGAACGAGAAGCCAACGCGAAGGCGAAGCAGAAAATGTGCGCGCGCAAACAACCCTCTTGGCGTAAAGCACCTGCCCACGCCAAAAAAACGTGCCGATTCATAAGCTGAAATCGGCCCGGCACGTCGGCGAGCCAAACGATGCCAGGCGGAAAACAGCGTTAGCCCGTACTCACTTCCGCAACCTGCAGGCCCCTGGGACCCTCCCCAACGCGAACCTGAACCTCCTGTCCGCGATCGAGATCTTCCAAGCCGCAACGGCGAAGCGTGTGGATGTGGACGAACACGTCGGGCGAGCCGTCTCTGAGCGACACGAACCCGTACCCCTTTTCCCGGTTGAACCATTTCACAGTTGCCGGAACAAATTCCCCCACCGAATCCAACGGCGGATGATGGCGTCGGCCAAACTTTCCGACCCCGGGCCTCGGCTGGTGAGCAGACGGTGGAACAGTACTCTGGTCGACGTCCACCACGCTCTCGGCCTGCATCCCCTTTTGTCCATGACTGACCGTGAAGGATACGGTGACGCCGTCCTCGATTCCTTCCATGCCAATTTTCCGCAAGGTTGAAATATGAAGGAAAACGTCCCCGCCACCCCCCTCGGGGGAAATAAAGCCAAACCCCTTTTCCGCGTTGTACCACTTGACGGTGCCCTTCATGGGCTCCGATTCCACGACGTTTATGTCATCCCTGTTTTGATCGTCCATAGCCTCATTTCTTATTTTGCATATGACTCATACAATCGAGACGCTAGCACAGTTGAGGCGGAGCCACAATTCGGCACTTTACTATGTTAGTCCGCGCCACATGGGCGCACGCGACATCCCCGTCGGTGAACGCTGTTCTACGGCAAATTGCAAAAAGACTAGATTTATGGGCTGGTCGTACCAGTAACACCGATCGTCGGCGCGTATTAAGGTATTCTCGGACGCTATTAGAAATGGTGCCCGTTAACGAGAAAATGAGCGCCTATACTTGCCGCGTAGCCTATAGCGATCGCCCAACTCCACTTCAAGTGGGCAAGAAATGTATATACACCTCGCGCCGTCCCCATGACGGCCACGCCGGCAGCCGAACCTATTGACAACATAGAACCGCCGACCCCCGCTGTTAGTGTCACCAACAACCATTGGCCATGACTCATTTCCGGGAGCATCGCCAGTACCGCAAACATGACCGGAATATTGTCAATCAACGCGGACAACACGCCAACCAGAACATTCGCCCAGGTCGGACCAAGGTCGACGTACATGAGCTGGGAAAGTAACGACAAATACCCCAACGTACCGAGACCGCCCACGCAAAGGATGATGCCATAGAAGAACATTAGGGTGTCCCACTCCGCGCGGGCCAATTTGGTAAATATATCGAATTCCCGCTCAGTCTCCTTGTCAGGCGGCCCGGCATCGATCAATACCGGTTGCTGGATCGAAACGTTTGGCCTGGGGATGCTCGGCGCCGCCCCAGAGAGCGAAACAGTTGTCTCCGGAATGGTGATCGTGAGTTCTGGGATAACGAGCCCTGGCGCGCGGTCCCGAGAGGCCGGATGTGGGTCAGAATGAGATTTTTCCACCTCCATGCCAATATCACCGATACCGTCCTCCACCGGATCGACAAACGCCGTGCGGCGCTTGAGATAGTAGCCGTAGATTTTCAAAAATCCCAAGCCGGTCATCATGCCCACCACCGGAGGAAGATGGAGAAAGTTGTGGGCCGAAACGGCCATCGTGATGGTCAAAAGGAATAGGCCTACAACGACCCAAGCGCCATGGCGTAGGTGCACCTCTTCATCGCTCGCCTCGGGCATGTCTTTGGGAACGGCGAATGCCATGATGCAAGCAGGGATGATCCAATTAACCACCGAGGGAATGAACAGAACGAAAAATTCTTGAAACTGAACGATGCCCTTTTGCCAAACCATAAGGGTTGTGATGTCGCCAAACGGGCTGAACGCACCCCCTGCGTTCGCTGCAACCACCACGTTGATGCAACCAATAACGGCGAACCGTTTCCGCGAACCACTCACTGCCATGACAACGGTTGCCATAAGGAGTGCCGTGGTGAGGTTATCCGCGACCGGAGACATCACGAACGACAGCACGCCAGTAATCCAGAATATTTTGTGTAAGGAAAACCCCCGGCGAACGAGCCACGCGCGGAGCACGTCGAACACGCCGCGCTCATCCATCGTGTTGATGTAGGTCATCGCCGCGAGCAGAAACAAGAAGAGCTCGGCAAATTCGAGGAGGTTGTGGCGTATCGCGGTCTCCGCCGTTTCCGTATCGCCGTGGTGAGCGAGGGCCAATGCAACGATCGCCCAAATGAGACCTGCGGCGATCATTACCGGCTTCGATTTGCGAAGGTGTAAGAACTCTTCGCCGATGACGAGCGCATAAGCGAATACAAAAATCACGATGCAGAGAAAACCGACCCAATGATTGGTAAAGTCCACCGAAGGTGACCCCGGAGCTGATGCCCTCGCGATTTCGGGGAATAGCAAAACGCCCACGAAGGCGGTCAGCCCCAATAGGACAACGGATATGAAACACCTTGAACCAGAATCAAGAGCTTTTTTCACGGGGCATCGTGCTCCGCGTGCGTTGTCCGCCATGACCCCGAATTTCCTTCTTTGGTTAGTTGTATTGGTCACCGTTAAGTCCACACCCTCGATCAGCATTAATCGCGCCTAAAAATGGTGAGCGTTGACAAAGAAATGGACCGCAATGCTGGCAACGTACCCCAGACCAACCGCCCAGCTCCAACGTAAATGGCTGGCGAAAGTATATACCCCCCGTGCAACACCCATTGCCGCGACGCCGGCAGCGGAACCGATCGACAGCAAGGACCCCCCGACTCCCGCCGTTAATGTAACCAAGAGCCATTGCCCGTGTTCCATTTCAGGACGCATCGTGAGAATGGCGAACATCAGCGGAATGTTGTCGACAATCGAGGACGCCGCGCCCACAAGAATATTCGCGGCCGTTGGCCCAAGCTGCCCGTATACCGTCTCGGACAGGAGCGCCAAATATCCGAGAGCGCCCAGGCCGCCCACGCAAAGTATGACACCGTAAAAAAACATCAGGGTATCCCATTCGGCCTCGGCCAAGCGCTTAAAGATGTCGAATTTCTTGCCTGGGTTTGACAAATGAATGGGCGACTTTCGTTCAACCGTCATCGACCGTCCACGCGCCACCGCGGGCGCTTCCCCGGCCAATTGACTTTGTTGCTGCCGACGATCAATCACGTAACCGTAGATTGCCAAGCAGCCGAGCCCGGTCATCATGCCCATCACCGGAGGCAAATGTAGATATACATGGATCAATACGGTACAGGTGATGGTAACAAGGAACAGGGCGACGACAAGCCCGGCTCCTTGATGAATTTGAGCGCGGGCCCTAATTCGGCGGGGTATAGCATCTGGAATCCAGTGCGCCATGATAAACGCTGGAACAATCCACTGAACGAGCGCGGGAACAAACAGCCGATGAAACTCGTGAAATCCGACGAGCCCCTTTTGCCAAACCATTAAGGTAGTAATGTCACCGAACGGACTGAAGGCGCCACCCGCGTTCGCGGCAACTACGACATTCACGCAACCAACGACGATAAACTGGGATTGGCCGCGTCCAACGGCAACAACTACTGTGGCAAGGAGCAGCGCGGTCGTCATGTTGTCGGCGATGGGCGACATCGAAAAGGCTATCAAGCCAGTAATCCAAAATATCTTGCGTAGAGAGAACCTCTGACTGACAAGCCAAGACCGCAGGGCGTCGAATACGCCGCGTTCTTCCATGGTATTGAGAAACGTCATCGCAGCGAGCAGGAAGAGAAAAAGCTCGGCGAATTCGAGAAAGTCTGTGTTAAACGCCGTCGCCGCGAATTCGCTGTCGCCGTGCCGTTCGTAGGCCAGCGCCACCAATATCCAGATCAGCCCGGCCGCGACCATGACCGGCTTGGACTTTCGCAGCTTGGTGGCCTCTTCGCCAATCACGAAAGCATATGCGATGGTGAATATCAGCAGACAGGTAATGCCAACCCAATGGCTGACAAAGTCATCGCGCTGCCCGCCTTCGCTGGATGCCAAGGCGGCGAGGGGTATGAAAATTACGGCCACCCCAACAACAGCACCCCAAGAAATTTTAGGCATTTGCCCCCTTACCCGTTCACCACCACGGGTATCCGACCACCCCGGGGGCAATAATGTCACCGTATTGTTAGTCTATGCAGCGCACTGAGAATCAGTTCCCTCGATCCAACCGCCACCGAGAACCCTTTCCCCACGGTAGATCACACATGCCTGTCCAGGCGAAACTCCGGGCTGCGGATTTTCCAGCGAAATGGCAACCCGCCGCTCACCGAGCCCGCGTACTGACGCCGGAACCGCCAGCTGATTCGCGCGCAATTTGACATCAACCGAAATCGACCGCGCCGAAAGCGCTTCGTCATCAAGCCAGTTGGTTTGCCTAATCGTCAATTCACCGCGATAGAGAGCGCTCCGAGGACCGACCACGACTCGTCGTTCTGCCGCTTCGATGCGCACTACATATAAAGGCTCGTGCCATGCCACACCCAAACCACGGCGTTGACCCACCGTAAATCGAATCACCCCGGGATGACGACCAATAGTCGCACCATCCACGTGGACGATCGGCCCGGGTTCATGGGCTTCTGGCCGAAGGCGGGCGATTACATCTGCGTACGATCCGCCGGTAACAAAGCATATGTCCTGACTGTCGGGCTTAGTCGCCACGGGAAGCGCGAAACGTGCGGCAAGTGCACGTGTATCGTTCTTGCCTAAATCTCCCAAGGGAAAGCGCAAACCATCAAGTTGATCCGCCGTAGTGGCGAAGAGAAAGTAGCTCTGGTCCCGCCGCAAATCGACGGCTCGGTGAAGCTCGGCGCCCGCCAACCCTTGGCGGCGCCGAACATAGTGCCCGGTAGCAAGCGCGTCGGCGCCGAGGTCACGGGCAGTCGTCAATAGATCGCGGAACTTGACCGTTTGATTGCACAGCACACACGGAACGGGCGTTTCGCCACGCATGTAAGAATCGGCGAATTCAGAAATCACTTCATCATGAAACTGGCGTTGGTAGTCCAACACATAATGGGGAATATCTAATGCTTCGGCGACCTTCCGTGCGTCGTAAACATCCCGCCCAGCACAGCACGACTTCTCGCGGGCACTTTGCGCACCTTGATCGTAGAGCTGCAAGGTTATGCCAATGACCTCGTATCCAAGGTGCACGAGAAGCGCGGCAGTGGCCGAAGAATCCACCCCGCCCGACATCGCGACCACAACACGCGTCTGGCCAACGGGCTTGTCAAATCCGAGAGAGTTCAAAATTCACCACACTGGCGGGGTGATTAACCGGAAAGCATGTTGCGAGTTTCACTCGGCAAACTAACGGTCAGACCATCGAGCTCTTCGGTCATGACGATTTGGCAGCCAAGCCGTGAAGTTGGCGTCAGCCCAAAGGCGAGATCAAGCATATCCTCCTCGTCCTCGGTGGCTTCTGAAAGACGCTCGTAATCACCAGGACTGATGATTACATGGCATGTCGAACATGCCAGAGATCCCTCGCACGCGCCTTCGATATCGATATCGTTGCGATGTGCAATCTCGAGGACGGAGAGGCCGATCGGCGCGTCGACCTCATGGCGGGTACCGTTAGGCTCGACAAATGTCATTCTGGGCATGTTCAAACACTCACGACGAGTAAATTTCTCTTAATTGCCCTGAAAATCGGAAGCAGCTATCGAAACGACCATCCTCTAAAGGCGAAACGACTCACCGCATCCGCAGCGGCCCTTTTCATTCGGATTGTTAAACACGAACCGAGAGCCCAAGGATTCCTCTACATAGTCCATTTCTGTTCCCATGAGAAAAAGCATGGCCTGCGGATCGACATAAACCGTAATCCCGTGTTGTTCAATCACCTCGTCGTGAGGCCCTTTTTGGTCCGCGAACGCGAGCGTATACGAGTTGCCGGAACAACCCGAGGGCTCAATGCCAATGCGAATCCCCACCGATTCCTTGTTATGAGACCTAAGGAGATCGCGCATCCTCGCCGCTGCGGCGTCGGTCAACTGTATCACCGGTAGGGTCATTCGTAGACATCTCCTTGACTATCACGGTCACAATCTACAACTACCAAGCGCCCGAAAACATATTTTTGGCTCATGTTACCCACCACGCGGTACGCGATCTAGCCAACCAATTCACATCGATCCGCCGACAATCCCGGTCGATCAAATATCGAATACCTATCCGATTAAATTCGTAATGCCCAATATGGCGCTCGGCAACCGATACTTCAATTGCCGTGTACTGTTTGAACTTCGACTGCTCCCACCTGGTGACGAACCGAGCAGCTCCTCAACTCTTGCACCCGGCGAATAATTGCGCAGGCAGCGAAATCGATTTCAGCCTCGCTGGTAAATCTCCCAATTCCGACCCGAATGGACGATCGTGCACGCGCATCGTCAGCGCCGATCGCCCGCAAAACATGGGATGAACCCGGCCGGGCTGCGGTGCACGCCGAACCCGCTGATAACGCAACATGATCCAACGATTTGATGAGTTCCAAACCATCTACTTGAGGGAATCCAAGGTTGATATTTCCTGGGATTCGTTGGGTCGGGTCGCCATTCAGAAATACGTCCGGGAGTGAAGCGTGGACTGTATCGAAAAATCGATCACGGAGCTGGCGAACGCGAACAGATTCCTCAACCATGTTCTTCGCCGCCAGGATGCAGGCTTCGCCCAAACCTACGACCAGCGGCGTCGGCACCGTGCCTGAACGCAAGCCTCGCTCTTGACCACCGCCAACGATCTGCGCTCTTAAGCGAACACGGGGCCGCCGCCGAACGTAAAGCGCGCCAATACCCTTCGGCCCGTACATCTTGTGGCTTGAAAGGCTCAGCAAATGAACGCCCATCGCGTTCACGTCGATCGGAATTTTACCGACCGCCTGGGCCGCATCTGTATGCAACAAGACTCCCGACTCTCGGCAAATCGCACCGATTTCCTTAAGGGGCTGAATTACTCCAATCTCGTTATTGACCGCCATGACCGAAAGTAGCAGCGTTCGCGGACCAATTGCTGCGCCTAGTCGTGCAACATCGATCAATCCGTTTTCGCCAACCGGCAGGTAGGTCACTTGGCAACCTTTGTCTTCGAGAAGGCGGCAAACTTCCAAAACGCTGCTGTGCTCGGTTTGGCTTACTACAAGGTGATTTTTCCCATCCCGGTGGGCCTCGACACATCCAGTCAACGCTAGGTTATTCGCCTCTGTGGCGCCGGAAGTGAAGATAATTTCTTTAGGGTCCGCGCCGATTAAGTTGGCGACGGCCAGCCGCCCGGCCCCGACTGCCTCTTCGGCCCGCCGGCCATAATCATGGTTAGTGGCATGAGGATTGCCAAATTCTTCTGTGAAAAAGGGTAGCATGGCGGCGACGACGCGGGGATCGGTCGGGGTCGTTGCCTGGTAATCAAGGTAGACTGGGAGCTTCACGGCAATACCATTCGACCGGTCGCGATGATTTCGGGCACGGCGTTTTCGGTGGCCGTACGCGGTTCACGACGTGCCCGGGATCGTGCGTGCAAATCATTCCAAACTACAAGAAATCGATCGATGTCCGAATCTCGTGTCGCCCAACCGAGGCTGACTCGTATAGCACAGCCGCTCTCCATCGGATCAGCGCCCATGGCGTCCAAAACGTGGGATCTGGCCACCCTGCCAGAGGAACATGCGGCGCCCGCGCTTACGGCGATTCCCGCCAAATCAAAGGCGATTACCTGCGTTTCGCTGGGTACACCCGGCATCACAATGCATGAAGTATTACTGAGCCGAGGGACGTCGGCGGCGAATATCGTAGCTCTCGGCGCGACCTGGGTCACATGTCGCTCGATGCGGTCGCGGAGGCCAGCGATTCGGGCATCATAATCCTCATGGCAAAGAGCAGCTGCCACGCCGAATCCGACGATGCCAGGAACATTCTCGGTCCCCGCCCGCCAACCCCGCTCTTGCGCGCCACCACGTATTAGCGGCTGTACCTCAATATCATCGGCCAGCACCAAGGCGCCAACGCCTTGAGGACCGCCCAACTTGTGGGCGGAAAGGGACAAAAGATCTATACCTAGGTCGTCCATCTTGAACGAGATTTTTCCCGCCGCCTGGACAGCGTCGCAGTGGCATAAGGCTCCAAATTCATGGGCAATTTCTGCGACGCGGCCCAATGGCTGAATAACTCCGGTCTCGTTGTTCGCCATCATTACCGATACCAGGGCGGGAGCAGTCTCGCGGCTCAGCGCCCACCGCAGTGCGTCCAAATCGATGATACCCGAGGAGTTGACCGGGATACGGATCGCATCGGAAACCGCATCAAGTATCGAAACGTGTTCGACAGCCGATACCAGAATGCGTGGGCGATACGAGATTGCAAAGTTATTAGCCTCGGTGCCACCGCTGGTGAAAACCACGCGTTCTGGCGCGCACCCAACTAAGTCGCCAACGTTTTCCCGGGCCTCCTCGATCGCTCGCCGCGCGCGCCGGCCACCCGTGTGAACGGACGATGGGTTTCCCGCGCACGCCAAAATAGCCGACATTCGTGAAACCACGTCGGGTTTAACTGGGGCTGTAGCATTGTAGTCCAAATAGCAAATCTGGCTCATCGTCTATACAACCGGAAAATTTTTCGCTAGCTGACCCACCAAATTAAATGCGCAAACATGATAGAAAGCGCAACCGTTTGGATTTAGCAGTTCGGCCGTTTTGGAGCAGCGCGTTTTCGTGTCGAGTCGACATCTTCGGACCCATCGGCCTCCAGCTCGCGACCCTCCAACTCATCGATACGTTTTTCGAGCCCGGCCACATGGCTTAACAGTCCGTCGATAGCCCGACTCACGGGGTCGGGAAGGTCAGCTGACGGTGTGCCGTACGCCGCAAACGCCTCGTCCTCTGGCTTGTCGCTACGAACGGCGACGCGAGCTGGCACGCCAACCACGGTCACCCCTTCAGGAACATCCTTAAGGACAACAGCGTTGGCACCAACTCGGGCACACCTGCCAACCGTAATGGGCCCAAGAATTTGGGCCCCTGAACCCACGACGACATTGTCTTCGAGGGTGGGGTGGCGTTTTTGATTGGCCTGAGAGCCAGTGTCTTGATGCGGCGAAAATCCACCCAAAGTAACGTCGTGATATAACGTTACGTTTTCTCCCAATTCGGCTGTTTCGCCGATGACCACGCCCAGACCATGGTCGATAAACAAGCCGCGCCCGATACGGGCACCGGGATGAATTTCGATTCCTGTCAATAGGCGCCCAACATGAGAAAGAAACCTGCCCAATAACAGCCAATCACGCCGCCAAGCACCGTGGGCAAGTCGATAAAGCATGATGGCATGAAACCCCGGATAGCACAGAATTACTTCCAAACGGGACCGAACCGCCGGGTCTCGCCCAAACACGGCGTCAATGTCGCGCTTTAGTGACTTGAACATTGTTGCCCCCGCCGGGTACTATGAGACGATGAGTGTGCCTTCAAGTTTTGTTGCATATTGACATTTACTGCAATATGGATGTCCGGTTTTGATCCGTCAAGAAACCGTCGAGGCGATACTGTGTGAAAGTCGCCGTACCCAGTGCCAATGGCTTTTCTGAAAAGTTTTTCCCTTGAATTCATGAACCTGTGTTATATCCCCTGCGAAGCTAATCGCGGCTTCCTCCATTAAAACCTAACCATTAGCCGCCCGGATACGCGCGATTATGCCTGAAGTGATCTTCAATGGACCCGAAGGCCGTCTAGAAGGCCGTTACCAGCACGGCAAGGGGCCGAACGCACCGGTCGCGCTTGTCCTTCACCCCCATCCACAGCACGGGGGAACGATGAATAACAAGGTCGTATATACCCTTTACCACATTTTTGTGCGCTACGGCTTTTCTGTATTACGTTTCAATTTTCGCGGCGTCGGCCGCAGCCAAGGTTCATTTGACAACGGCCACGGGGAACTCAGCGACGCGACCGCGGCCCTTGACTGGATGCAGTCGTACAATTCCAACGCCAGGGGTTGTTGGATCGGCGGATTTTCGTTCGGCGCCTGGGTCGCCATGCAGGTCCTTATGCGACGACCTGAAATCGAGGGTTTTATCGCCGCAGCGCCGCCAGCCAATATGTTTGATTTTACATTCCTCGCACCCTGCCCGTCCTCTGGTATGATCATTCAGGGAAGCCAAGACGACCTGGTTCCGGAACCCCAGGTCGCTGCGCTCGCTGATCGCCTTGGCAACCAGCGGGACATCACTATCGACTATAATGTCATAGACGGCGCGAACCATTTCTTCCAAGAACGTCTCGATTCCTTAACAGCTCAAGTTGAAGGGTATTTGGACCAGCGGCTTAACCGTTCGGCGACGGTTGCCTAGAGACCAGGCCGTGCGCTACGCGGGCACGACTTGGTGTCATAAGACTCACCTATCCATCCTCAACTCTATGGCGATATAGCGCGCCCCCCGTCATTGGCCGAACGACGCCTGTCGTTTCGGGAAGCGTGATTGCCCAGCCATTTAGGGACCGGACAGCGAGGTACGCGAATGCCTGGGCCTCCAATGCGTCACCGTCCCAGCCGACCGCTTCCACCGGCTCGACTGATGCCTTCAGAGTTTCATTTAACTTCTTCAAAATAAAAGAATTTTTTCGCCCGCCGCCACTGACCAACCAAGTAATCGGTGGCGAAGGCAAGTGAACCAATGCGGCACCCACGGCGGCGGCGGTGAACGCAGAAAGCGTCGCCGCCCCATCGGCAGTAGTCAGGCCATCGGCGGCACCCGCAAAAGCATCGCGATCCAGTGATTTGGGCGGCTGGCGGGCAAAGTAGGCATGGCTGAGAAGGTGGTCCAAGCGGGCACGATTTGGCGTTCCGGTTGCAGCAATAGCACCTTCCGAGTCCCAAGCGACACCAAGTTGGTCGTACATCCAGTCGTCCAATAGGGCACAACCAGGTCCGCAATCGAATGCCAGAATTCGACCATCCGATCCGAGCCAGGTCAAATTGGCCACACCTCCGAGATTTAATACGGCGAGTGGTTTGGGCAAATTTGTACTTAGCGCCGCGTGAAATAGCGGAACAAGTGGCGCACCTTCGCCGCCAGCCGCCATGTCGTGGCGGCGAAAATCGCTGATTACGTCAATTCCGCAGCGCACCGCCAACAAGGCGCCATCGCCGATCTGACGCGTCAATTGGTCTTGGGGACGATGGCGCAACGTGTGTCCATGAAGGCCCACGACGCGAACAGAGGATGGCAGGTCGCCGGATTCGGCCAGTAGTCCGGCAATTGCCTCAGCATGTACCAGAGTAAGCTCGCGCTCCACTTCATCGATGTCGCCACAGCCCCTGGCGCAGGTTCTGAGACGTTTGCGCAAGGCTTCCTCATACGGCACCGAACGCGAAGGGCCCGCGCGAACCCGGGTGTCTCCATCCGTCCAAATTAATGCCACGTCGACGCCATCAAGCGACGTCCCACTCATAACCCCCATAGCCAAGATCACGAGATGAACTGCCAATGCTGTTGCCGCAGCGCCGGCCTGGCAACATTGTCGTGGCCTTGACCCTGTGCTAAACGGGCATGCACCGACACCCCCGGGGGGCTGGCACACAACACACGAGAAGAAGATGACGAAAGGAGGGCAAGAGTTTCTAACGTTGGTGAGGGAGCGCGGCTATCTCCACCAATGTACCGATATCGACGGCCTCGCCAGTGAAAAGCGGATTGTCGCGTACATTGGCTATGACTGTACGGCACCGAGCCTCCATGTCGGCAACCTTGTGTCGGTCATGTTATTGCGCTGGCTCCAGCGCTGCGGCCACAAACCGATCGTCCTTGTCGGTGGCGGGACGTCGAAGGTAGGCGACCCCTCAGGGAAAGACGAATCAAGGCGCCTGCTCGCGGACGAAGACATTGCCAAGAACATGGCGGGCATCAAGAACTCATTCAATCGCTTTCTTGAATTTGGCGAGGGAGCGAACGACGCGGTCATGGTCGATAATTCAGAATGGCTGGACGCCTTGCAATATATCCCTTTCCTACAAAAAATTGGTCGCCATTTTTCGGTCAATCGGATGCTTGGTTTTGAGTCCGTCAAGACACGGCTCGAACGTGAACAGCCACTTAGTTTCATCGAATTCAACTACATGGTGTTACAGGCATACGATTTCCTGGAGCTGAATCGACGGTACGGTTGTCAGCTTCAAATGGGGGGGTCGGATCAATGGGGAAACATCGTGACCGGCGTGGAATTGGGCCGTCGAGTCGACGACACCGCCTTGTACGGATTAACGACTCCTTTGATCACCACTTCGTCGGGTGCCAAAATGGGAAAATCGGCTCGGGGTGCCGTGTGGCTCAACCCAGATATGCTTCCCGCATTCGAATACTGGCAGTTTTGGCGCAACACGGAAGATGGCGACGTGGCCCGTTTCCTACGCCTATTTACCGATCTTCCGATGGATGAGATCAACCGCCTAGAGAAGTTGCAGGGCGAAGAGATCAACCAGGCCAAAATCATCCTGGCGACTGAAGCTACGGCTTTTTGTCATGGTCGCCAATCCGCTGAAGCGGCGGCAAAATCGGCGAGAGAGCTTTTTGCGTCGTCCGACAAGAACTCCAGCGGTGATCTCGTCTCCGAATCGGTAAACTCGATTCCCCGGTACAAGATCGCCGGCGAGGACTTGGCCCGTGGCGTTTCTGTGTTGGATCTCTTCGTCCTAGCCAAGTTCAGCAGTTCGAAAGCAGAAGCTAGGCGGTTAATTCGTGGCGGCGGTGCGCGCGTCAACGGCGAGGTCGTTGAGAATGAAATGCAGATTGTGAATAGGGAAAGCTTGGACGAGGACGGATGCATTCGAATCTCGGCCGGCAAAAAGCGGCACGCCCAAATCCACGTTTAACCAAATCAACCCAGCGTCAGCGGGGGCCGGTCGTTTTTTCGATCTCCAATAGAAGGTGATCTTCGTCCTCGCCCGATGATATCAAGGACCGCAAAATTCCGGGTGCCAAGGCGGCCAGTGGATTGACCGTGATTTTTGGCGATACAAGGGGACCGCTGACCGTATACGTCGCGGCAAAAAGCCCTCCTCCCTCTTCACCGGCGAACAGTTCGCCAACCACCGGTACCTTTCCGAGCGCGCTATTGAGCGTGTACTCCGGCACCAAGGTTCCCTTTATCTCGGCACTGTCGTTCGCTACATCATATTGACCCTCCAAGGTCAACCCGACGGCGGGCCCGTACATGCGAACGTCTCTTAGGTGGATGACATCGCCCTGTTTGGCGAAAGGTGCGAAAAAATTTGTAAACGCGATCCCCTGCTGGCCTTCACCTGTGAGCGCATTGTAAATTCCGGTTAGCGATGCGCGCGACAAAATTTGGGCAAAGTTGGGTGCCCTAACCAGCTTAAAGTCGCGAACTCGAATCGCGCCCCTGATCAAATCGGATTCGTCCGGCTCGTCGAGCAACATTTTCACCATGAGTTGTCCGCCCACAGCATTGTCGAAGATGCCGAACGCCCGCAAAGTCGCGCCGGCATCGGATGAGTCGATCGACAGCGTGCGACGATCTTCACCCTCGGCGAGCCGCAAGTTGAGATCCTTGCCGCCCGGCAACTTGCCACCCAGCACGACGGACTGCCAACGATCCGGACCGACGATTACTTCCGCATGGACGCCGGTTAAAGATTCGCCGTTCTGTACCAGAACACGCTCGGCATTGGCGCGCAAACGCATTGGCGGTAAAGTCGTGCCCGATACGCGTGACCAGTCTTCGAGATAGGGTTGCAAGTCGATTAATTCGCCTTTTACATCAACCAAATATCCTCCTGACTCGGCAACCATTATCAGACCAGTGAGCCGGTTATCGGCAATTTCAAGGCGATCGAGTCGTACTTCCGTCACTTCTACCGCTTCGGGATCAAAAACGGCGTGCCCTGTCACGATCAAGTCGTCCGACGCGATGCTGATGTCATCGAGCGACGCCGGTTCTCCCGGCACAAAATTGACCTCAACGCCAGCGGTCCCCGAATGTCCCGCAAGCTTCCTCCAGTTGAGTCCTGGCAGCTCGAGCTCCGCATCGGCTAAATTCGCCGAGATACTCCAAGATTCGCTTTTGTCTGCTCGTTCGACGATGGCGATCTCCGCTTCGATCGGACCATGAAGATAGGCTTGCGAAGGAAAGCCAAAGCGAACTCGATCTTCGTCGGAGAGGCGTGCGCGGGCCTTGTACGCGTTTATCACGGTTGGATCATCGCCAAAATTCGCCCGCCAATTCGCGGACATCGGTACGCCATGAAACACTAACGGTCCGGACACATCCATACCCGCATTATCCAGTACGAGTGATAACTGACCATCGCTAACGTCGTAGTCGGCGATGACATCCTGCGCCGCGACATCTTGCAGATGCGCGCGTGCGGTGACGATCACTTCGTCCAAACTCAAGTCGTTCCGCAACGGAAAATCAAAACGCAACCGAATATCCGACTCGCCTCCGACAGACCCAGGTTCTAATCCAACCGCTTGTGCGAACTCCAGGTACGGGTGCGCCAACAAATTTATTGCGTCATCGACCGGCCCGGTGATAGTGAGATCCACAGTCGTAGCATCTTCTCGACCCACACCCTCAACGACAAAGTTGGCCGGCTCCACCGCAAGCCGATCCAGGTGGCCTCCAGACATGGAAATCTCAAGCCGCGTCCCCATGAGTAACATCTTCCCATCAACCCCGACCACAGCGGGAAGGGGCGGCAAATAGTCCACGGTTACGTCCTCCATGTCCGCCGATATTCTTAGAGCACCGTCGGGCAATGAATCTTGCGCCATTACTTCTTCATCGATCGCCAAGCTGAGCTGCGCGCTACGGAATACGCCAACCGAGAGATGCGAGATAATCCACTCCCGCACATCAACGGCCAACCAAGTTGGCCAGTATTTGCCGAGTTCGTCGAAGGGCAAGTCATTCACGGTCACTTCGGCGACCACCGATGGTAGCGAGCCTAACCCCTCGACCAAACCGCCGGCAGCGACCGTCGGTCCCTCCAAATCCACGAAAAAATCATCGACCCGCAATTGCCCGCGACCGCGGGACAGAACACCAACGGCCTTAGCGTAAGTAATGGCGATATCGTTATCTAGCAAATCAGGTACTGACAAAGTTCCTTCGACGGCCGCAAGATCAAAATGAAAATCCGACGTGTTTCCATCGAAATCCATGCGGGTGGAAAACGATCCGCTAATCGGAATTTTCACGCCGGCCAAGTGAGCTCCCAGCGCCTCGGAAACCACGGCAAACGCTGCCGGCTCCAGGCCATTGAATTCGACGGTCAAGTCGACGGCTTTCTGTTCACCGTCGATGGTACCTTCCACATCAAAATGAGCACGATGTTCGTCCCAAGAAAGATCAAACGCGAGAGATGCGCGAATGCCATCACCATTCCGGCTGAGCCCGAGGTTCGCGGCGCTTGTCCGCCACTGCAGACCGAGCAGCCGATCGTCGAATAGGATCGATCCGTGGGTAACGTCGACATTGTTCAAATAGCCGATTCCAGTTTCCCGATCCAGCGGGCGGGAGATTTCAGTGAGTAAAAGGGCTAGAAAATTCTGCTCGTCTGGCAACGGTTCCGCCGATTCCAACGCGAATCGGCCGTCTTGGTGACGCACGATAGTGAGGTCCGGTGCCTTGAACGCGACACTCGTCGGCGCGACAACCCCCCGAAGGAGGGCCGGCACGCTCAAGCCAACTATGAGATCGGGGGCATTCGCTACGGCAGTGCCGTCCGCGTCTCGGACAACCATACCTGCTATCCGCACCTTGAGCGCTCGATCCCAGCCCTCCCACTCCAGAACAGTATGATCAATGGTGAAATCATAGGGCTCACGGGCTTCCGAAAGAGCCTCGGCCAAATAAGGGGTCAATGTATCCAGGGATAGAGGTGCACTTGACAGCCGCCATAGTACGGCCGCGGCAATAATCAACACACCCGCGAACGAGGCGGCCACCATATGCAAAAAAAACCGTACAATGCGCTGAATCAAGAGATCCTCTTACAACGACCGGCAGCCCAAACGGCGGCTTTCGGTCGCCGCATTGTGCGATGGGCTGAGTTACGCCGATGACGACGTTTCCATTTCTAGCAGAAATTAACAACCTCCCTGAAGCTCGAGATTTTGAACGCGCACGTCGGGGTCTTGATCGCTGGCGAGCAAAGGCCCGCAAGACCGGCCATTCCCCAGCCTCAGAAATATCCCAGGCGATCGCCGACGATTCGGTCGGAAGAGCGCTCCTCGACGCCTTGTTCGGGAACAGTCCGTTTCTCGGCCAATCGATATTGTTGGATCCCACGATCCTATGCCGCCTGGCGCAAGATGGCTCCATGACGTGCCTGGAGCGGGTTCTTAATAACCTGAAACAAGGACTGGATCCGGATATCACGTCGCTTATGCGTCGACTCCGCGTCGCCCGGCGTGAAGTCGCGGTAATCGTAGGCGTTTCGGACATCGCGAACTTGTGGTCGCTCGAGCAAGTAACTTCCGCTCTGACTCAATTTGCCGAAGAAGCCCTGAAAAGAGCAGTTTCGCATCTGTTGTCGGCGGCAGCGGCTTCGGGCGACCTTAACCTTCCTGACCGGGAGACTCCCCAGATTGGTTCGGGATTCGTGGTCCTTGGACTGGGCAAACTCGGCGGTGGGGAACTCAACTATTCAAGCGATATCGACCTCATCGTGGTCTACGACCCCGACATTGCCAAATATGCGGGCCGAGAGGACGTTCAGCTGTGTTATGCGCGGCTCGCCCGATCCCTTGCTCAGGTAATGCAGGACCGGACGGATGACGGGTACGTATTCCGTACGGATTTTCGACTCAGACCGGATTCCGGTGCTTCCCCACTCGCGCTTTCGGTCCAAGCCGCCGAGGCCTACTACGAGAGCATGGGGCAAAGTTGGGAACGGGCCGCCTTGATCAAGGCGCGGCCGGTCGCTGGCGACCTTGACGTAGGTGATCATCTCTTCGCCGATCTCGCTCCGTTTATCTGGCGAAAACACATCGATTTCGCCGCCATTCAAGACATTCACGCGATCAAACAACAGATAGATTCCCATCGCGGCGGCGGCGCCATCGCCGTCCATGGACACAACATCAAACTCGGCCGGGGAGGAATTCGAGAAATCGAATTCTTTGCACAAACCCAGCAGCTCGTTTGGGGAGGGCGGGATCCGAGCCTTCGATGTCCAGCAACGTGCGATGCTCTACGAGCGTTGGCATTAGCTGGTCGAATCAACGACGCAACCGTCACATCGTTGATCGACGCCTACGGGTTCCTCCGGCGAATCGAGCACCGGCTGCAAATGACCGACGACGCCCAAACCCACAGTCTCCCTGTCGACCCGGATGAATTGGAAGGACTTGCCGTCTTCTTGGGTTACCAGCGGCCGGCGGAATTTCCTGATCAGCTTCTGAAAAATCTTCAGATCGTTGAACGCCATTATGCCCGCCTGTTCGAGGATGCGCCCAGTGTCCAACCCGGCGGCAATCTTGTTTTCACTGGTGCTCATGACGAACCTGAGACCCTAGCAAATCTACGAAATATCGGATTTGACGATGTGAAAGCCGTGGCCAAAGTTGTGCGCGGCTGGTACAGCGGCCGATTTCGAGCGACCAACAGCACCGCGTCGCGGCAAATACTGAGCCAGTTGCTACCTGCCCTCCTCGATGCATTTGCCAAGACGGCACGGCCGGATTCGGCGCTGATGCGGTTCAACAACTTTATTGCCGGATTGCCCGCGGGCACCCAACTTTTCTCTATGTTTCGCGCTTGTCCCCCTTTGCTTGATTTGATCGCAGAGCTCATGGGTAGCGCGCCTCGCCTCTCGGAACATCTCCGCCGCCGGCCACAACTCATGGAAAACGTTCTGGAAAGTGATTTTTACCAGCCGTTGCCCAACGCGGAAGCACTTGAGACCGACGTCCAAGAATCCCTGGAAGGTACCGCTGATTTCGCTAGTGTGCTCGATCATACGCGCCGTTGGGCCCGCGATCGTGAATTTCAGCTCGGCATGCAAATTCTTTCCCGGCGGCTCGAGGCCGATGCGGCGGGCGCTCATTGGTCGGACATTGCTGAGGCCGTATTGCGGAATATACTGCGGCACGCCGAACAGGCCATCGCCCTAACCCACGGCCGTGTTCCACAAGCGGGTGTGGCTATCATCGCCTTGGGGAAACTAGGCGGAAGGGAAATGACCTCGTCGTCGGATCTCGATATGGTCTTGGTATACAAGTGTGCCGAAGGCAGAGACGTGTCCGACGGGTCTAGTCCCCTGCCGGCCAGCCAATATTTCCTTCGGTTAAGCCAAAAGCTCATTTCCGGACTTACCAAGCTAACCTCAGAAGGTCAGTTGTTCAAAGTCGATATGCGATTGCGGCCCTCTGGTTCGAAGGGGCCCTTGGCTTCGGAATTCGGAGGTTTCTTAGATTATCACGGAAAAAGTGCTTGGACATGGGAACACATGGCCTTGACCCGTGCCCGAGTGGTCGCCGGACCGATCGAGTTAAAGACCTTGGTCGAGCGCGGGATTCGAGAAATCCTATCGCTCCGCCGAGACCAGGATAAGCTGGCAACGGCGGTTGCGGAAATGCGCGTTCGAATCGACGAGGAGCACCGTACGAACGATCCATGGAACGTCAAGTATGTTGAGGGCGGACTGGTCGACATCGAGTTTATCGTCCAGTTCTTGCAGCTCGGCCACTCCTGTGATCACCCCGAAATTCTCAACCAGAATTTGATCACTTCACTGACACGAATTGCAAAAGCGGGTCTGGTTTCCGGCGCCGATGCGGGATTGATGATTGGTGCCACCCGCCTCATGCAACGGGTACAAAGCATTCTGCGCTTGACGATCGGCGAAAGTCGATTCGGTGACAACGCACCCGAGGGTTTGCGCCGCGTTTTGGCGCGTGCTGGCGAGTCCGCGGACTTCCAAGCGGTGTATGCGAAATTGCTGACCACGCAGGGGCAAATAAGGGAACTATTTAAGAAACTTGTTGGCGATCCAACAAATTTGTCCAATACGTTGACCCCACGACGCGGACGGCAAGCCGACAGTGACCGGCCCCGTTGATGGCAACGCTTTGGCACAGGATTTGACTCCACATCGTGAGGACACGGCTATCGACGTTCTCCAGGATTATCAAAATCAAGGGGCAGAACACTGTGGTCGGGAGATCGATTTAGCCGCACACGCCGTGGCAATCCTAACCACCCCCGAACCACAGGATAAAGTCGTGCAAACGCGATTATCCGCCAAGCTTTGGCGCGACAGCAAAATACGCGTGGGCTCGGCTCAGCCACCGCTTCGGCCGGCGCGACCGGCGCGACCTGAACTACGGCCACCGCGTGAAATGGCGCGCCGTCGGCGCGGAAAATCCCCCGCCGCCCGCCTCGCCCTTCTCCATGCGCTAGCACACATCGAACTCAATGCTGTCGATCTGGCTTGGGACATCGTCGCCCGGTTTACCGAAGAAGTGTTGCCCGACGAATTTTACAGCGATTGGGTCGCGGTGGCCGAAGATGAAGCACGCCATTTTTCCCTACTGTCGGACCGCCTGTCGGCGTTTGGCGGCGCTTACGGAGATTTGCCTGCCCACGACGGACTGTGGCAAGCTGCCGAACATACCGCCGACGACATTCTCGCGCGTTTGGCTCTTGTCCCGATGGTCTTGGAAGCCCGGGCGCTCGATGTGACACCGGAGATGATCACTCGATTCAACCGTTACGGCGATACCGAAAGCGCAAACGTGCTTGAAGTAATCTACAACGATGAAATCCGCCACGTTGCAAACGGCAGCCGGTGGTTTCATCACATTTGTTCGGATCGCGGGATTAATCCCACTTCCACCTATCATGAGTTGGTGAGGCGGCGATACGCGGGCGTCCTCAAACAACCGTTCAATGTTCCCCCGACTTCCGCAACTCGGCACGCGTTTCGGCTAATGTGACGATTTTCCGGCCCGGAAAGTGGCGGATTTCCGGGCTTTGCTTCTCCAGAACGGCGTGTAGTGCCGACCTACCCCCTTGATC
>JAAXGF010000267.1 GCA_012267605.1 Alphaproteobacteria bacterium
GATCAGACCTGGGCAGTTACCTATAGGGTTCGTTTGCCCATCCGTGGAAAATCGAGCTTCGGTTAGGCTACAGAATCGCAAAGGTTGGCGACTTCACGGCACAGGCGCTCTAAGTCAGCCGGTTCCGATAGCCGGTGTCCACCGTTCTTCACCAAGGTTAGCTCAATATCATCGCCGGATAGGGTTTCCGCCAATTTGCGTGACGTATCCCAGGGCACTGCGGTATCTGCCATGCCGTGGATGAGTCGCACCGGGCAACGCAGTTCAATGGGCGAACGAAGGACCAAGTGAACGCGCCCTTCTTCGATCAGGGTCTGGCTAATTGGGTATGGGTCATCCTCATAGTCGGATGGCACCGACACGATGCCGTCGCGCGCCAGGGCGGACCGCGTCTCGGCATCGAACGCATGCCACAATAGATCCTCGGTAAAATCGGGTGCGGATGCGACACCAACGAGGCCATGCACCCGATCGGGGCGGGCCTGAGCGAGCAACAGCATGATCCAGCCGCCCATGCTCGAACCAACCACGACTTGGGGGCCGTCGGTCAGGGCGTCGAGCACGGCGATGGCATCGTCACGCCAGCGCCCGATGGTTCCATCCACGAATTGGCCGCTCGATTCGCCGTGGCCAAAGTAGTCAAAGCGAATAAACGCCCGTTTCTCTGCGTGGCACGCCGCCTCAAGGGCTATCGCTTTGGCACCGCTCATATCCGACTTGAACCCGCCGAGAAACAGTACGCCGGGGCTACATCCGGGCATGGCGTGGTAGGCGATCGTGTTTCCGTCAGGGCGTGCAAGCCGACTGGCAACTGCAATGGCGGGTGTTTCGACCATGAGCTATGCTTGCCCAATGGAACACGGCGCGCAAGCTTCGTCTGGGGCGAAATCCTCGGTTGTTCTTCGCCCATCAAGTGGCGCGGAATCGCGCCAGACCAGGGTTCTACAGGTCCTTCCCGCACTACATTTCGGTGGCGTGGAACGGGGTACAATTGATATCGTTCAAGCGCTTGCGGAAGCCGGCTGGGAACCCTGGGTCGCTTCGTCCGGCGGCGCACTCGTCAACGATGTTCGTCGGGCGGGAGGGCGCCACTTTGCTATGCCGCTGGCGAAGAAGAATCCGATTTCTATTGGATTGAACATTGGCCGACTTGCGCGGCTGATCGAATCCCAGGACATCGACATCGTCCACGCTCGATCCCGGGCCCCGGCATGGAGCGCCATGTACGCGGCGCGGCAGACCGGTCGCCGTTTCGTTACCACCTACCATGGCACGTACAATGCGCGTAGCCATCTTAAAGTTCGCTATAATTCGGTTATGGCAAGAGGCGACACTGTCATTGCCATTTCTCAATTCATTGCTCAGCACGTACGTGAGACCCACGGCACCGACAATAGACGTTTGCGCGTGGTGCCGCGCGGCATCGACTTGGCATATTTCGATCCCCGCAACGTCCACGCGGATCGAATGGTTGCCTTGGCGCGCAAATGGCGGCTTCCCGACGACCGGAAGATAATCGTTCTGCCGGCCCGATTGAGTCGTTGGAAGGGGCACGAAGTATTGGTGGAGGCACTCGGTCAATTGGCACGGGACGATCTATGTTGTTTGTTGATCGGTGAGGATCGCGGACGTCGTCGATATACCGACGCCCTAATTGCGGCAATCCGCAAGCGGGGGCTCGAAGGTGTCGTACGCCTGGTTGGCCATTGCGTTGACATGCCCGCTGCTTACATGTTGGCTGACGTGGTGGTTTCGCCAGCTACCGATCCCGAGGCGTTCGGGCGTGTCGCGGTGGAAGCGCAGGCCATGGGGCGGCCAACCTTAGCCAGTAGCCACGGCGCCACGGGGGAAACGATCATTGACGGGGAAACCGGTTGGCTTATCCCGCCGGGGGACGCCCAGGTGCTCGCGGAAGCTTTACGGCACACGTTGGCGCTGGACGGAGACCAACGGGCAGTCCTCGCCGAACGCGCCAGAGCCCATGTTAGCCAACACTTCTCGAAACAGCGCATGTGCGACAAAACGCTTGACGTTTACAGAGAATTGTTGGCCGTGGGTCAATAGGCGCCCAATGTGAGGGGGTCGGTGGCGAAGCGGCGAATTCTGGTCATCAAATTGGGCGCGTTAGGCGATTTTGTTCTCGCCACTGGGGCCTTCAAGGCGATCAGAAACTATCATCCGGATGCATTGATCACATTGCTGACGACGGTGCCGTTTGCCGAGCTGGGGCGGGACTGCGGATGGTTTGATGAGGTTTGGATTGATGGCCGCGCCCGAGCCTGGCAATTTGCGCGATGGTTCGACCTAATTCGTCGTTTGAGGGCTGGCGGGTTTCACCGTGTCTATGATCTGCAAACCGCGGACCGGACCGCAATGTATTTTCGTCTGCTCAAGCGTCCCCGGCCAGAATGGTCGGGGATCGTGCGGGGCTGCTCGCATCGCCAAGTTAATCCCGGGCGCGGCCAAATGCATACACTGGATCGGTTGGCTGACCAATTGGCGGTGGCCGGCCTGTCAAATACGGCCGGTCAACTGGATATTCACCCCGATCTCTCGTGGGCGACGGCCGATTTCGGCAAGTTCGGGTTATCAAAGGACTTTGCGCTTGTTTGCGCCGGTGGATCGGCCCATCGTCTGGCCAAGCGCTGGCCCGCGCGCGCCTTCGCCGAATTTTCCGAATGGCTGAGCGAGCGACGGATTAAGCCTGTGCTGATCGGCGGAACGGCGGAAGCTGCTACGCTCGCGGATATCGCTGCTCATTGCCGCAATGCGGTGAACCTGTGCGGGCGGACCACTTTGCCCGAAATCACCGCAATGGCGCGGCACGCTCAGACAGCGGTTGGCAATGATACCGGCCCAATGCACGTCATTGCTGCAACCGAGTGTCCTTGTGTCGTGTTGTTTTCCGCCGACTCCGATCCAGCCCGGACGGCACCGCGCGGAGCCCACGTAACCGTACTGCGTAGACCGCGTCTAGACTCGTTATCCGTAGCCGAAGTGGCCAGCGCGATTCGCTTTCGGGAACCACCGACGTCGGCTTGACAGAGACTCGATTCTCACTACATTGCCGGCGTTGAATGCGAAACCGGCCGCCCACTGATAGGTCGGCTTGAGGCACGCTATCATATCCCTTCGGTAATGAACTCCATGGTCGCGATCACCCTTCCCGATGGCAGTGCGCGCCAGTTCGAGGCTGGCGTCAGCGGTGCGCAAATCGCCGAGGCCATCGGCGCAGGCTTGGCCAAGGCCGCGCTAGCGGTGCGGGTGGATGGCGTGATGAAGGATCTTGCCGTGACCATAAGCCACGACGCACGGGTCGAGATCATTACCCGGCGCGACGAGGATGCTCTTGAACTAATTCGCCACGATGCGGCGCACGCCATGGCCCAAGCAGTAAAGGAACTCTATTCCGATACTCAAGTCACAATCGGTCCGGCGATCGAGAACGGTTTTTACTATGATTTTTCTCGCGACGAGCCGTTTACGCCTGAGGATCTGGAACGTATTGAGGAACGCATGCACGTTATTGTCGATCGCGACGATCCGATAACTCGGGAGGTTTGGGATCGGGACGAAGCCGTGGCTTTCTTCGAACAGGCCGGTGAACACTACAAGGCTGAAATCATCGCTGGAATTCCCGCCGATGAGCAGGTCAGCCTATACCGCCAGGGCGATTTCGTGGATCTCTGCCGCGGCCCTCATTTGCCGTCCACAGGAAAACTAGGAAAGGCTTTCAAACTAATGAAGCTGGCCGGCGCCTATTGGCGCGGCGACAGCCGAAACGAGATGCTGCAGCGCATTTACGGTACCGCTTGGGCGAAGAAAAAGCAGTTGGATGCTTATTTGCACAGGCTCGCCGAGGCCGAACGTCGAGATCATCGCCGCTTAGGGCGTGCGCTCGATCTCTTCCATATCCAGGAGGAAGCGGTCGGTATGGTTTTTTGGCATCCCAAGGGGTGGACAATTTACCGTCTATTGACCGACTACGTGCGGCGAAAACTCTCCAAGGCTGGATACGAGGAGGTCAATACACCGCAGCTTGTCGACCGCAGTTTGTGGGAGGCGTCTGGACACTGGGAAAAGTTTCGCGAGCACATGTTTACTGCGGAATCGGATGAGCGGATTTTAGCGCTCAAACCGATGAACTGCCCATGTCATGTGCAGATCTTTCGCCAGGGTGTCAAAAGCTATCGTGACCTTCCCTTGCGCATGGCCGAATTCGGCACTTGTCACCGCTACGAGCCCTCGGGTGCCTTGCACGGCTTGATGAGGGTAAGAGGGTTTACCCAGGACGATGCCCATATCTTTTGCACGGAGAGGCAGATTACCGAGGAAAGCAAGGCATTTTGCGCCCTAGCGCTTGAGGTCTATGGCGATTTTGGATTTACGGATGTAGCAGTAAAATTCGCAGACCGACCGCCGGTGCGCGCTGGCGAGGACGAGGTTTGGGACCGGGCTGAGGCGGCGCTGACCACGGCGGTTGAGGCCACCGGACTCGATTATACGGCGAACCCCGGCGAGGGTGCGTTTTATGGACCCAAATTGGAGTTTGTGTTGCGCGACGCGATCGGTCGGGAATGGCAATGCGGCACTCTACAAGTTGACTTTGTTTTACCGGAACGGCTCGACGCGGCGTACGTGGGCGAGGACGGGGAGCGGCATCGGCCGGTGATGCTGCATCGGGCAGTTCTTGGCTCCATTGAGCGTTTTATCGGAATATTGATCGAAAACCACTCGGGTCACTTGCCCATTTGGCTGGCCCCGGTTCAGGTTGTGGTGGCGACAATCACGCACGATGGCGATGATTTCGCACGACAGGTGGCCCGCACTGTTGGTGCCGCTGGAATGCGGGTCGCCTTGGACATCAGTAATGAAAAGATCGGTTTCAAGGTTCGCTTACACAGCGTCGCCAAGATTCCATTGTTGTTTGCCATCGGCAAACGTGAGGCGGCGGAGGGAACCGTGGCGATTCGGCGATTGGGATCAAAAGATCAAGAAATCCTTGCGCTTGATGAGGCCGTCGCTAGACTGGAAAAGGAGGCGACGCCACCGGCCTAGTGAAGGTGGTTGAGCTCGAGTGATGTGCCGCGTTGGCGGAATAAGGTAGAGTGTTTTCCAAAGAAAGCTTTCCCAGGGAAAGACTCTTCTGTAAGAAATCATTCGTGGAACCATGGTGCAAAGGAGACAGATGTTTGGAAAGGAGTTCTTAAATACCGAGGCCACCATCGATTACGCCGCCCTCGCGGGAAGGGCCGCGGGTCAACGAACAGATCGACGCAACATCAATTCGGTTAATCGATCATAAGGGACAGCAGATTGGCATATTGCCGACCGGCCGGGGCATGCAAATGGCGGAGGAGGTCGGGCTTGACCTCGTGGAAGTCGCGCCCAATTCAGACCCGCCGGTTTGTAAATTGCTTGATTACGGCAAGTATAAATACGAAACTCAGAAAAAAGCTGGTGAGGCTCGCAAGCGTCAGAAAACAATTGACGTTAAAGAAATTAAAATGCGACCAACGATTGATGTTAATGATTACCAGGTGAAACTTCGAAATATTACACGATTTCTGGATTCCGGCGATAAAGTGAAAGTAACTTTGCGATTTCGCGGTCGGGAACTGGTCCATCAAGATCTTGGCATGAAAGTCTTGGAGCGAGTTCGCGACGACATTGGCGAGTTGGGCAAGGTTGAACAAATGCCGAAGATGGAAGGACGGCAGATGACCATGGTCATGGCGCCGCGCTGATCCAAGCGCCAAATACGTACTCTTTCTGTCAGTTTGTATAGATTTT
>JAAXGF010000275.1 GCA_012267605.1 Alphaproteobacteria bacterium
CCCTCGATTCGCCCCCTCCATTTGGCGCCCTGTAGTGCCGACCTTTGGAGGTCCGATTGTGGAAAATCAATGGGTTAGCATCTTCGCGACCCCCGAGTTGCGGAAGTCGGGCTAACGGCTGCCCCCGCCGGCCTTTCGGGTATAGGCGCTTCTCCCATTACCCCACTGCCCCGCCGAGTTGCGGGGCTTTTTTGCCGCAATATTGTCACCTTGGGTGGGCCAGCTGCGACCGACCGACTAGAATTGGCTAACCGTTTTCACGACGGGCGATAGCCTCGGCCTTTCTGACCATTACTTCTGCTTGGCGCACCGAGGCGAGGTCGATCAGGCGACCATCCAATGATACCGCACCACGGCCTTCTTTCTGCGCCTCGGCAAGGGCGTGCAGGATATGGCGTGCCTTGTCGACTTCTGCTTCCGACGGGCTGAAGATTTCGTTCGCCGGCTGAATCTGCGACGGATGTATGGCCCACTTGCCCTCGCAACCGAGGGCCGCTGCACGGCGTGCGGTCGCTCTGTACCCTTCGGAGTCGGAGAAATCGCCGAACGGTCCGTCGATCGGACGCAACCCATTGGCACGCGCCGCAACCACCATGCGGGCGATGGCGAAATGCCACATGTCACCCCAATGGCGTTCGCGTCGACCGTCCGGCCCAGCGTCTGTCAACATTGCGTAGTCCGGATTCGCGCCGCCAATATTGGTGGTTTGAGCCTTGGTTGAGGCCGCGAAGTCGGCAACGCCAAAATGCAACGCCTCGGTGCGTGGGCTCGCGCTGGCAATGTCCGAAATATTATTCATGCCTAGCGCGGTCTCGATAATGAGCGAGAAGCCGACGCGCTTACGAACTGATTTCGCCATCTCGATTTGTGTGATCAACATGTCCACTGCGTAAACGTCTGCCGCAGTACCAACCTTTGGAATCATGATCATGTCGACGTGGCCTGCTGCTTGTTCCATCACGTCGATCACATCCCGGTACATAAAGTGCGTATCCAACCCGTTGATGCGCACGGTCACGCATTTTCCAGTCCAATCGATATCGTTAAGCGCTGCCACCACGTCGGCACGAGCCTTAGGTTTGTCTTGCGGCGCCACGGAATCTTCGAGGTCTAGAAAAACCACGTCCGCTTGGGACGCCGCGGCCTTTTCGAAAAGATGAGTCTGATTTCCCGGCACCGCCAACTCGCTGCGTTGAAGGCGCGGGGTGGCTTGTTCGACTATTTGAAAACTCATCCTTCCCCTCGCGTCACTTTGAAGAAAATGTCTGACCAGGCAGTAGGGTGCGGTCGATTCGACTTGTCAAGGGCCAGTGGGTAATAGGCGAATCATGCCATTTTTGCTGTCGGTGAACCTAATTGTCTCGGGACGACAACGGATGATGATCGCGCACCAGTTTCTTCAGGCGTTCGTCCAGCACATGGGTATATATCTGTGTGGTGGCGATATCCGAATGTCCCAAAAGTTTTTGCAGACTGCGTAAATCGGCACCGTGAGCCAAAAGGTGGCTGGCAAAGGCATGACGCAACACATGGGGCGACAACTTACTCGGATCGACCCCAGCGTCGGTCGCCAGCGCCTTGAGTGCCAAGGAGAATTGCTGACGCGTTAGATGTCCGCAACGAGCGCGCGAGGGGAACAACCACGATGAACGTCCACCGTTAGGGCAGAACGTCAGGCGCACCGGCATATAATCTGCGATTGCTGCTCGCGCTGGCTCGCTAAGCGGTACCAGCCGCTCCTTTCCGCCCTTACCGCGGACGATGATAAAGCGGTCGTCGCCTTGAATAGCCGCACCAGGCAATCCGACCAATTCCGAAACCCGCAATCCAGTAGCGTAGAGCAGTTCGAGCAAGGCCACCATCCGCAGGGCACGTCCTTGGCCGTTCCTGGCATGGGCATGCGCCACACTTAACAAGCGCTCGACCTCGGTCTCGCTCAATACCTTGGGTAGGGACCTTCGGGTTCGCGGGCTATCGAGTGCCGCTGTCGGGTCGGCGTTCAGGAACTCCTCATGCACCAGGAAATGGAAAAATTGGCGCAAACAGGAAAGCCTTCGAGCCGCGGTGGACGGGGCCAACCCCGTGCTGGCCAATCGGCTAAAATAGCCGCGTAGATCGTCGGCGTCGGCGTTGGGAAGATCAATACCCAGGGTACGAAGAAAATTGGTCGCATCAGCGAGGTCGCGGCGGTAGGCGTCGACGGTGTGGACCGCTGCCCCGCGTTCCGCTAGCAACATTTCAAGGAAGGATTCAACGTATCGCGAAGGTGTCGAGGCCACGATCAAATTCCGTAAGCCAAAGCCGCTTCCAATGCCAATTCCCGGGCTTCTTGCGCCAATCCGACGCGGTTGAGTGCCGATATCGCCATGCCCAGGGCAAGTACGCTGTTGGTTTCGCCACGGCCAAGCACTAATTGGGCCAGGAGAATCGTTTCGCCAGTGCGGCCATTGGCGGCGGCGTCATCCAAGGCACGCCAAATAGTTGCCGAGGGGGATTCCGCCCATTCATAGGTAGGGCCGTCAAGGAGAGGCATCCATATTTCGGCCGGCATCCTCTCACCCAGCGCGCTAACCAAGATATGAAGTATCTGTATGGACTGACGCGGTGGGACGTCGTTTTCGGTGTCCTTTCCTTGTGACCACGCAGTAAGCGATTCCTTTGTCCATGGGATTGCGTCTGTGCCGAAGGCGATTCCCAGGACGGGGGTCAGCGCTGTGAGCCTGTCCGACGCGTCTGTGGTGGTAGTCGCAGTTGTTCTAAGCAAGGCGAGCCAATTTCGCGCTGCGTTCAAGTGGCCAGAAACGAGTAGCGTGTGTACGGCATCGGCGGCAAACCACACCAATTCGGGAACGGGCTCGAGACTCAAAAGCATGACCGACGAGACCCGCGCCGCCGTGGAAGTCCCCCGCCATCCTTGCGTCTCGCGGGCGAGGCGCCAATAAGCTTGCAAGGCACCGGCTCGGGCGACGGGAACAGACTGGGCCTTCGCAGCTTGAAACATGAGAGCACGCGCCAGCGGGCCGGTCTTGCCTGATTCGGAGGGGTTGGCCAGCTCCTCGTTTTCAAATCGTGCTCTCTCATAAAGGCTGACCAAGTCTTGCGCCGGCAACGCGCCGAATGATTCGGCACGTTCGCCGGCGTCGATACGGACCTCCAAGGGCAAAGATTCATCGGTGGCGATGGCGCGCAGAATCGGGGGTGCAGCGTCGTCGATTGCGTCGTCGGGAAACCTTCCGCCCGCGGCGCGCAACAACGCCAATTTGAGGGCATTCAACTCTCCAAGATCCTCCTTATCCGGCGGAGTCGCCCCCAATACGGCTTGAATTAATTGCTCAAAGGCGCGGTTGCTCCCGTCGCCCCGTTCCTGGAGTAATTCCAACCCAAGCTCGGCCGCGGCAACGTCTCCGGACCGAGCATCGCAAAATATCATTACTTTTTGCCAATAGATGGTGCGGCCATCGGGTTGGATCCTTATTGCCGCATCGCACACCTGGTCGTCATCAGCCGCCAGAAGCAGGTTTTCGAGACGAATTCGGGTCGACACGTCGTACCCTGCGCTAGCCGGTGCGGTGTCGACGAAAGCATCGATATCCTTGTTCTCCATCAAACCCAAAGCGGCGAGGCTGTTCGCTCGGGTTGTCAAGAAGCTTTCTTCCCCAGGACCATGCGGTGGAGTCGACTGGGAAAGCAAGAGCCGACGGAGCAAATCCCGCATGGCGGGCGAATATAGGCCCCTAGGCAAACGCGACAGCAATCTTTGTGCCAGTTTTTTCTCTGTGCCGTGCCAAGAATCCAAACCAAGTCCGCCTTGGTTTGCCTGGTAAATGCCGAAAGTCTCTGGATCAATTGGCACCAATGGGTCGATCTCAATTTCCGACTGCGGACCGGAAGGGATCACAACGGGCCCACCCTCTATATCGTCACCTTTTGTCGCGCTGGGTACGCGCGGAACGATATCCAAAGGTTGCTTGGCGATTGGCTCGCTGGGATCAGCTGTCGCTGAAGCCACTGTGACCAAGGCAACTACCAATGCGCTACTTCGGAAAGCGGTCATCCGGAAGAGTATGTTCAACGGTCACTGAGGGTGGCGTGATGTCCCACGTCAATAGATAGACGAATCCGAAGGCCAACCCGGCGAAAATGAGCATGACCAAAACCCAAGCCGGCCGGAGAAACGGGGAAGATCTCTGGCTCATTCTCATCAGAAACGTACCTACGCGAATTCTCGTCTAGACGTGAAATTGATACGATCGAATTCCATGAAAAGGAAATTCATTCGACAAAGGGAATCTGCAATGAGGTAAAAAAACCTATGTTACACTGCCATAATGACGATTCTTTGGCAGTCTATAGGGACGTGCCAGTGGTTTCAATGGGCGCCCATCTAGGTGCGGGACCGGCCGGATGATGACAGTCGTTTCTCGTGAGAAAAGCATCGTCATGATCGGACTTATGGGTGCGGGAAAATCGGCGATCGGGCGTCGGTTGGCACAGCGCCTAGAGTTGCCATTTCATGATGCGGACTCTGAAGTCGAGCGAGCGGCTGGTTGTTCAATTTCGGAATTTTTCGCACTTCGCGGTGAAAGCGAATTTCGAGCAGGAGAACGCCGTGTAATCGCGCGTTTGTTGAATGCGCCGCCGCAGGTTCTTGCTACGGGTGGCGGGGCGTTCATCGACCCCGAGACCCGAGTACGCGTTCGCAAAAAGGGGATCTCTGTCTGGCTAAAAGCGAGCTTGGACGTATTGGTTACGCGTGTTCGACGCCGGAACCACCGTCCCCTGTTGCGCGAGGGAGACCCTCGAGAAATTCTTGGCCGGCTGATGGCTGAACGCTATCCAATTTATGCCGAGGCGGACATCACGGTCGAAAGTGTCGATGGTCCTCATGATGACGTTGTGGATTCCATCGTGTCCGCTTTGGAGGCGCTACGCGACAACGGGTCTCGCCAACAAGCCGACTGGGCGTAATTTTGAATCCTGAACCAGTTCAACGACTAAAACTGTCGCTGGGAGAGCGCGGCTACGAAATTGTCGTTGGCGAGGAATTGTTGACTCGATCCGGCGAGTTTCTTGGACCCGTGCTGAAATCGCGTCGCGTTGTTGTCGTCAGTGACGAGAATGTTGCGGCCCTTTATCTCGACCTACTGCGCGACGGTCTCAAGTGCGCTGGCATCAGCTGCCACGATATCGTTTTGCCGGCGGGCGAACGGACCAAGGATTTTCACCATCTCATGGAATTGCTTGATCGGTTGCTGGCGCTGCATACGGAACGACAGGATACGATCGTCGCGCTCGGGGGCGGCGTGGTCGGCGATCTTGCCGGATTTGCGGCGAGTATTTTTTTGCGTGGGATTGACGTCGTTCAAGTACCGACAACTTTGTTGGCCCAGGTCGATAGCTCGGTTGGGGGTAAGACGGGAATCAACACACGCTTTGGTAAGAATTTGGTCGGCACTTTCCATCAACCCCACCTCGTGTTGGCTGATGCAGCTGTGCTCGAGTCCCTTCCCGAGAGACAGATTCGTGCGGGTTACGCCGAGGTTGTCAAATATGGATTGATAGACGACGTTGAATTCTACGAGTGGCTAGAGCAAAACGGAGCCGCCGTTTGCTCGGGGGATCGTCAGGCCCGCCGCTACGCTGTATCACGGAGTTGCGCGGCGAAGGCCCGCATCGTCGCCGAGGACGAGCGGGAGTCGGGCAAGCGTGCATTGCTCAATCTCGGTCACACGTTCGCTCATGCCGTTGAGGTAGAGACGGGCTACGGTGACCGGCTTCTGCATGGTGAAGCGGTCGCTGTTGGCATGGTTTTGGCATTCACACTTTCCGCGCGGGTCGGGCTGTGTCCGATCGACGTGCGAGACCGCGTACATCGCCATCTTGCCGCTGTCGGATTACCAACGGATCTACGCGCCGCGGTTAGTGATCGCTCTCATGACGATGGCATAGCCGATTCACTGATTGAGCATATGTCGCAGGACAAAAAGGTCCGAGACGGACGCGCGGCTTTCGTCCTTGCTCGCGGCATTGGGAGCGCTTTTGTCGATCGGTCGGTTGACATGTCGGACGTCCGTTCCGTATTGCTAGAGTCCCTTGCCGCCCCCGGGCCGCAGAAATAAGTGATTTGGACGAACAAATTCCACCCGCATCGCTTCCATTCGGGTGGTTGAGCCGACAATATCGCTGAAATAATGTTGATCGCCTCCCTAGCCGCAATTCTTGTCCTCATCATTCTCTCCGGCTTTTTTTCCGGTTCGGAAACGGCGTTGACCGCGGCGTCGCGGGCCCGCCTACATCATCTTGAACAAGATTGCAACGCGCGGGCGGGTTTGGTGAACCGCCTGATTGAAAAGCGGGAGCGATTGATAGGCGCGATATTGCTTGGCAACAACGCGGTCAATATTTTCGCATCGGCATTGGCGACAAGTTTTTTGATACGTGTTTTTGGTGAAGCCGGTATTGCCTACGCGACCGTTGCAATGACTCTGTTGGTGCTCGTATTCGCGGAGGTTATGCCCAAGACCTACGCATTGCGCAATGCCGATCGGTTGGCGCTAGCGGTCGCGCCTGTGATGCGGGTGATCGTGTTTCTTCTCGCACCGATCACCAGCGCAGTGCGAGTTGTCGTGCGATTTACCTTGCGACTTTTCGGCGTAGATATTGCCGCGGGAGAAAGCATGATCTCGCCCCAAGAGGAATTGCGCGGCACCCTCGACCTTCACGCCCGTGAAGGCACCATGGTTAAACACGATCGGGATATGCTTGGAAGCATCCTCGATTTGGCGGACGTGGGTGTTAGCGAAATAATGGTACACCGAAGTAAACTGGAGATGATCGACGCGGACGATCCCCACGCGGACATTATGGACCAGGTTCTTAACAGTCCACATACTCGTTTCCCGCTGTGGCGGCGCGATCCCGACAACATAATCGGTGTGCTCCATGCCAAGGACTTGTTGCGTGCGGCATTGTTGCGCGGTGATAGCGAGTTCGATATTCCCGGACTGGCGTCCAAACCATGGTTCGTGCCGGAAACCAGGACGCTGCGTTCGCAACTCGAAGCCTTTCGGCGCCGGCGCGTGCACGTGGCGTTGGTTGTGGACGAGTACGGGACACTTATGGGTATGGTGACCTTGGAAGATATCTTGGAGGAGATCGTCGGAGAGATTGACGACGAGCACGATTTAAAGGTCAGCGGTGTAAAGCCAGCACCGGACGGATCGTACACGGTCCCGGGTTCGGCAACGATACGTGACCTCAATCGAGAGTTCGAATGGGGCTTACCCGACGAGGAAGCAACGACAATCGCAGGACTGGTGATCCACGAGGCGCAGCAAATCCCCGACGCTGGCCAAAGCTTCGTCTTTCACGAGTTTAGGTTTGAAATCCTAAGCCGTCGGCGTAATCAGATCGTATCCTTACGCGTGGTCCCGCCAACGCGACTGTGAGCCGTCAAAAGTCTTTGCAAATGCGCGGACAAAAGT
>JAAXGF010000132.1 GCA_012267605.1 Alphaproteobacteria bacterium
AGCCGGACTACCAATCGGCAGCGATCGGCTAGTCAAATGACCTGGTTGGGGACTCGCAATTCAAATTCGCTGACGGCAACCGATTCAGGGTGATGCGTTAGTTGCGGACCCGTCGCCAAAGCGCTTCGTGGCCACGCCGCGCGGCATCCGGGCACGGCAAGCCAAAATTAGGCACAGGCGCGCTCTGAGGTGGCACGATTTCTGATGCACCAGCCAGCTCTGGCTTCATGTACCGCACGCTTCCCTGAATACCGTTGTGGTAGTGCACGAAATTTGACACCATCGCCGCCTTCTTCGGAGTCATGAACCAGTTGAGAAATTTTTTGGCTGCAGCCAAATTCCTCGCGCCTTTGGGTACCGCGAGATTATCCATCCATCCGCTGATTCCTTCCTTCGGATAAACGTACAATAAGGAGGGTTTGTGCTGCCGGGCCGCCAAGGCGTGCTGATTCCACAATTGGCCTATGTATAGTTCTCCCGAGGCTAGAAGCGCGCCGATCTGGTCGGCGTGGAGGTAACGCACCCATTTTTTTTGCGTTGTGAGAAGCGCCTCGATTTTTCCCAGTTCTGCGCTGTCTGCGCTACAGCGCGGAAGACCAAGAACCCGTAAGGCTGAATCGATAACTTGGGACGCGTCGTCCAAGAGGGCGATACGTCCACGTACCGTACTTGGCGGATTGAACAACACCCCCAAGGAGTTGACCTCAACGCCAGTGATCCGACTGTTGACGACAAGCGACGAGGTTCCCCACGCATAAGGTACCGAATACATTCTTCCCGGGTCGAAGGTAAGATTGACCCAGCGCGGGTCGAGGTTGGCGAAATTTTCCATGGCGTTCGGCGTCACCCGCGCCAACAGTTCTTTGCGGATGGCTACGGCCACCATTGCATGGCTCAACACCACCAGATCGAATTTGGGATTCGGTGACTGAAGAACGGCGAGCAGATCCTCGTTCGACTCGTAGGTTTTCAACACCACTTTAATTCCGGTTGTATTCTCGAAGTCCAAGAGAAGCTCGGGGGGCGTGTAATCCGGCCAATTGAGCAGAACCAGCCGCTCAGTTGGCGCGGTGCCGATTCCCAGACGCTCTGCCTCGCCAATCAGAGCCACAAGGATCGCCAAACTCAAAAGGATGCCGGTGCCGACAAGCCAGGATTTCATTTTTTCGGGCATTGTCTTTATTACCCTGTGCGTACCGCCCCGACCAATCACCGGGAAGACGCAGGGTACCAGAAGGCCATCCGCAATTCAGCCGCGCGGGGCGGTGAAGTTGGGCTCCCGATTAGCGGTCGCTAGCTTGCCCGGCGCAGAGTGATGGTTTAGTCTCCGCGTCGGATCGGGTTGGCAACACCGTCCCGCGGAGGGGTGCCGGAGTGGTCGAACGGGGCGGTCTCGAAAACCGTTGTACGCTTGCGCGTACCGAGGGTTCGAATCCCTCTCCCTCCGCCAAAATTCTGGACAATCTTTGCTTTTCATATTATATATATCAACGAGTTACGGTCCTTATGGTTCGAAAACGAGTGGTAGTGACAACCTTTTGCAAACAATTTTACAAACATATTTTCAAACATTCCCGTGGAAAAGCTGACGCGCTGGCCCTACCTATTCCGCCATAAGAATGAGACGCTCTACTACGTTCGGCGCGTTCCGACCGACCTTTGCGACGACGTCGGAGAAAAGCAAATCCGGCGATCGCTGAAGGTTCGTGACCAACGCCGGCCTGAAGCAAAAGCGAGCTACGACGCGGTTCATCGGGAAGTCGAGGCGCTCTTTGCGGGTCTGCGAAATGGCGAGAATTCTGATCAGACACGGGCAAAATTTGGAAAAGCCGTGGTACTGGCTCAGCGAAAAGGATTCACCTATCGACCGATGGCCGACCTGGTCGAAAACGCCAGTGTCGAGGAACTTATTCGGCGGCTTAACGCGGTAGAAAAGAAGGTAGGCGACCGGAAGAATCTCGAAGTTGACGCTGTGATGGGTGCTTTCAAGGAACCCACCTTTACGCTCTCGCGCGCTGTTGAACGCTATATTGAACTGTCGAGGAACGACCTGCGCGGAAAGAACGAAAACCAGCGCCGACGATGGGTCAACCCTTTGCGTCGCGCCGTGCAAAATTTCATCCGCGTCGTAAACGACAAGGACCTATCCGATATCACGCGGGACGATGCCCTGACTTTCCGGGAGTGGTGGGTGACGGAGCGGATCGGCATAGATGTCGAAACGTCCAACGCCGCAAATAAGGAACTCATGCATCTCAGGAAGATTTTTCGCGCGATCAATGACGCGCACCGATTGAACCTGGACAATCCGTTCGCCGACCTGAATATCAAGGGAGATGACAAAACCCGCCAAGTGTCGATTTCGCGGGAGCATCTTGAAACTGTCTTACTGTTGGACGCCGCTCTCTCAGGATTAAATGGTCAAGCCCGCGGCATTGTAATGGCGATGGCCGACACCGGTTCCCGTGTGAATGAAATCACCGGTCTCGAAGCGGACGACATCGTTCTTGAGCATGAGACACCGCATATCCACATTCGGGCGAACGACAATCGGTCCCTAAAAACACGGCACTCCCACAGGACAATCCCCTTGGTCGGTGTCGCTCTCCGGGCAATGCAGGAAAACCCAAACGGATTTCCGCGATATGCCGGCAAGAACGCGAGTGCGTCCGCGGCAATCAACAAATACCTGCGTGACAACCAACTGTTACCCGATGGGGCGACTTTGTATGGGTTGCGGCACGGTTTTCAGGATCGCCTGATAGAAGTCGAAGCCCCTGAACGAATTCAGGCCGACCTTATGGGGCATAAGACCTTAAGACCGAAATACGGCAAGGGACCGTCCTTGGAACAGATGCGCGACTGGTTGTTGAAGACGGCACTCCAGCCAAACTAAC
>JAAXGF010000147.1 GCA_012267605.1 Alphaproteobacteria bacterium
TGAAATACTTTCACAGTCTCGGCTGTTGTGAACTCCTGTCGCGTCGTTCAAGACGCTATCATTCGCGGCAAAGGTTCAACAGACGTGAAATTCGGCGTAGGTTGGGGCAAAAGCCTGGAGCCCGGCAATGACGTTGCAACCGAGTTTACCTGAAATTCCACAGGAGGAATCGCCCCTCCAGACCGGGGTTTTGCCGTCTCAAGTTTTGCGCCGACTAATCGACAAGCGGGGGATATTTGCCGATTCGGCGGCGGAGCAGCCGGGTGAGGATCAGATACAGCCCGCCAGCCTCGATTTGCGTCTCGGCGCCACGGCCCACCGGGTGCGGGCGAGTTTCTTGCCAGGACCAGGAAAATCGGTGCGGGAAAAGCTCGACCGCCTGACGATGCACGAGGTTTCCCTCGAGGACCACGCGGTCCTTGAGAAGGATTGTGTCTATATGGTCGAACTGCTAGAGCGGCTTGATCTGCCGCGCGAGTATTACGGCATTGCCAATCCAAAGAGCTCGATCGGACGGCTCGATATCTTCACCCGCCTAATCACCGATGGGGCAACAGAATTCGACCAGATACGCTCAGGCTACACAGGCCCCCTTTATGCCGAGATTTCACCCCTGGCGTTCAGTGTTGTCGCGCGCAAGGGTATCCCGCTCAATCAGCTACGGCTAAAGCGCGGAAATCCGGTCTACGGCTTGGAGGCGTTACGCAAACTGCACCAGACCCTGCGGGAGGACGACAGCGGGATCGAAGATACCTACAGACGTGGTTTTCCCATCACCGTCGCCACCAAAACCGAGAATGGTTCCAAGGACTGCGTTATTGGCTATCGGGCCAAGAAACACGCGCCGCTCCTTAATCTGTCGCTGATCGACCACTACCAACCGTCGGATTATTGGGAACCGGTTCACGGCAGCGCCGACGGCGAATTGATTCTCAATCCCGGTGACTTCTACATTCTGGCGTCCAAGGAGCCGGTGACGGTACCGCCAGACCACGCTGCCGAGATGGTCGCCTACGACACCCTCGTGGGTGAGCTCCGCGTCCACTACGCCGGTTTCTTCGACCCTGGTTTCGGCGATCCGGATCGGGGCGGGGCGGGGACCCGCGCCGTGCTCGAAGTGCGCTCGCACGAGGTGCCCTTCGTCGTCGAGGATGGCCAAATCGTGGGGCGCCTGATTTACGAACGTCTTGCGGCTGTGCCAGACAAGCTTTACGGTCGCGATATCGGTTCGTCTTACCAGCGCCAAGGCCTGGCGCTGAGCAAGCATTTCAAGCGCGGTTAGGACATCGGCTGAGCCACAAGACCCGAATCTGCTGGCTGGCGTCGCCATGCCCTTGACATCCGCCAAGGGATGCTGCACCCCAATCGCTGCATCCGCTGAAGTTCATGCCAACCAGTTCCCATGACAGACCTCGCGCATATTCGCAACTTCGCGATCATCGCCCATATCGACCATGGCAAATCGACCCTGGCCGACCGATTGATTCAACTGTGCGGTGGTTTGAGTGACCGGGAGATGCAGGAGCAAGTCCTCGATACCATGGCGATCGAGCGGGAGCGCGGTATTACCATCAAGGCACAAACCGTGCGCTTGCCGTTTACCGCGGCGGACGGCACGTCGTATGTGCTCAACTTGATCGACACTCCCGGGCACGTGGATTTCGCTTACGAGGTCAGCCGCAGCCTCGCCGCCTGCGAGGGATCGTTGCTCGTTGTTGACGCCACCCAGGGGGTGGAGGCGCAAACCCTGGCCAATGTTTATCAGGCGATCGACAACGATCATGAGATCGTACCGGTGTTGAATAAGATCGATCTGGCCGCCGCCGAACCTGACCGGGTTCGCCAACAAATCGAAGACGTCGTGGGGCTCGACGCTTCCCAGGCTCTGTTGATTTCGGCCAAGACCGGGGCCGGGGTCGCCGAGGTGCTGCCCGCGTTGATCGACACCCTGCCTCCGCCCGAGGGCGACACGGCTGCACCGCTCAAGGCGCTGCTAATCGATAGTTGGTACGATGCCTATGTCGGAGTCGTGCTGCTGCTACGTGTCAAGGATGGTTGCATAAAGAAGGGAATGAAGATCCGGCTAATGGCCAGCGGTGCCGAACACCAAATCGAACAAGTTGGGGTATTTACGCCGAAACCGGAGGAGGTGTCGGATTTGGGGGCTGGCGAAGTCGGCTTCGTCACCGCCGCGATCAAGACACTGGCCGGGTGCCGGGTTGGCGATACGGTGACCGAGGCACGGCGGCCAGCGGCGGTGGTATTGCCGGGATTCCGGCCCTCGGTTCCCGTGGTTTTTTGCGGCTTGTTTCCCGTCGATTCGAGCGAGTACGACCGTCTGCGCCAGAGTCTGGCCAAGCTCGGCCTCAACGACGCCAGTTTCGAATACGAGCCGGAAACATCGGCGGCTTTGGGATTCGGGTTTCGTTGCGGGTTTCTGGGCTTGCTGCATCTCGAAATCGTCCGTGAGCGGCTGGTGCGCGAGTTCGATCTTGATCTCATCACCACCGCGCCGAGTGTGGTTTATCGTGTATCGACCACTGCCGGCGAAACCATCGAGCTGCACAATCCCGTCGATTTGCCCGAAACGTCGCAGATCGCTCAAATTGAGGAGCCATGGATCAAGGCTACGGTGTTGGTGCCGGATGATTACGTCGGTGCCGTACTTGGTCTATGCACCGAGAAACGAGGCCGACAGGTCGATTTAACCTACGCCGGCAGCCGGGCCATGATCGTCTACCGTTTACCGCTCAACGAAGTGGTATACGACTTTTACGATCGCCTGAAATCTTGTTCCCGTGGATACGCCAGCTTCGACTACCATATGGACGGCTACGCCGTCGGCGATTTGGTCAAGCTAACGATTCTGGTCAACAATGAGGCGGTGGACGCCCTGGCCATCATTGCCCATCCAGACAACGCAGAATCTCGGGGTCGGGCGATATGCGCGCGCCTCAAGGAATTGATTCCGCGGCAACTATTTCAAATCGCCATTCAAGCGGCGCTCGGGGGACGAATCGTGGCCCGCGAAACCGTGCGGGCCCTGCGCAAGGACGTGTTGGCGAAATGTTACGGTGGAGATGTCACCCGGAAACGAAAGCTGTTGGAAAAACAGAAGGCGGGCAAGAAGCGCATGCGCAACGTCGGGAACGTGCAAATCCCCCAGGAAGCCTTTCTCGCCGCCCTTAAGACCGACGATTCCTGATCGGTAAAGAATAGCGGTGCCGCTTACGCTTGCGGAACAAGGCGACCGTGGCCATGCCGCCGAGTCCGAAAAATAGCCATGCTGGCACACCTAGGATAGGAACCAGGACATTACGCCAAAGCGCGGGACTGATCGATTTTTCGACGAACGCGCCGAAGCCAACCAAACTATTGGCGTTGATTTTTGCCCAAATCGTTCCGAGCGCTAAAACTTCGTAACCGCTGCCGCCCACCCAGGAGGTAAGTTCCATGCCTACGCACAGAAACGCCACGCCAATGAGCAGCCAACCCAGGGCCCGACCAATGATCATATGCCCCCCATCGGTATCGCGAATCCGGTGAGTAGCTTAGCAATTCGTGGAGCGGCTGCAAACTCCTCGACAGAGCGGCGATTTTCTTATTGTCTGTTGGACGGGCGCTGAAGTGCCTGTCGAACGTATCCACTTCACTTCTACGGGCCTTTTGCGATGACCGACCGAATAGCCAAATGCGGCACGGAGGCATTTGAGCTCGTCACCGATTACGTTCCTGCCGGAGACCAGCCGCGCGCCATTTCCGAGCTGGTCTCAGGGCTAAAAGAAAACGCCCGGGACCAGGTGCTGCTGGGGGTAACCGGATCCGGCAAGACGTTTACGATGGCCGAGGTCATTCACGAACTACGTAGGCCAGCCTTGGTGCTGGCGCCGAACAAGACATTGGCGGCTCAGCTCTACGGCGAAATGAAGGGCTTCTTCCCTAACAATTCGGTTGAGTATTTTGTCTCGTATTACGACTACTACCAACCGGAGGCATACGTTCCCCGAACCGACACGTATATCGAAAAGGACGCGTCCATCAACGAACAGATCGACCGCATGCGCCATGCTGCGACTCGGGCGATTCTTGAACGAAACGACGTCGTCATCGTCGCCTCGGTGTCGTGCATTTACGGTATCGGATCGGTCGAATCGTACGCAAAGATGGTAGTTCCTCTTTCCGTTGGCCAGAGTCCAGATCGCGCGGCGCTCATCCGCCAATTCGTCGAACTCCAGTACCGCCGAAATGACGTCAATTTCGCGCGCGGCGCATTTCGCGTCCGCGGCGATTCGATCGAGATATTCCCGGCCCACTATGAGGACCGAGCGTGGCGCCTGAGCCTGTTTGGCAACGAACTGGAATCGATTCACGAATTCGATCCGTTGACCGGTGAAAAAACTGCGGAACTCGAACAGATCAAGATTTACGCCAATAGCCATTACGTGACCCCAAGGCCGACCCTTCAGCAGGCAATCAAGGGAATTAAGGCTGAGCTCGCCGAGCGTCTCGACTGGTTCATGCGCGAAGGAAAGCCCCTGGAAGCTGAGCGCTTGGATCAGCGTACGACCTTCGATCTCGAGATGATGGAAACCACTGGGCACTGCAAGGGGATCGAGAATTACTCCCGCTTTCTCACCGGTCGCCAACCGGGCGAACCGCCGCCTACGCTGTTCGAGTATTTGCCCGAGAATGCCATGGTCATCGTCGACGAGAGCCACGTAACGGTGCCGCAGCTCGGGGGAATGTATCGAGGCGATTTCAAGCGCAAGTCCACATTGGCGGAATTTGGTTTCCGCCTGCCGTCGTGTGTCGACAATCGGCCGCTCAAGTTCGAGGAATGGGACCATATGCGACCGCAAACGATTTATGTTTCTGCGACGCCGGGGCCGTTTGAGTTGCAACGGACCCAAGGGGTCATCGTCGAACAGGTCATTCGTCCGACCGGTTTGATCGACCCGGTATGCGTGATTCGGCCAGTCGAGACTCAGGTTGACGATTTGCTGGCGGAATGCCGTGCAGCTGCCGGCAAGGGCCAGCGGGTTCTCGTTACCACCCTGACCAAGCGCATGGCCGAGGACCTTACCGAGTACATGCACGAAGCGGGAATCCGGGTGCGCTATCTGCATTCCGACATCGACACTTTGGAGAGGATTGAGATCATCCGCGATTTGCGGCTTGGCGCCTTCGACGTGCTTATTGGCATCAACCTGCTCCGTGAGGGGCTGGATATCCCGGAATGCGCGCTCGTCGCCATTCTGGATGCTGACAAGGAAGGATTCTTGCGCTCGCAGACGTCACTTATCCAAACCATTGGGCGGGCCGCGCGCAACGTCGATGGTCGGGTTATCCTGTACGCCGACACGGTCACCCAAAGCATCGACAAGGCTGTCAGTGAAACCAATCGCCGGCGGGAGAAGCAACAAGCCTACAACGCCGCCAATGGCATCACGCCGGAAAGCGTGCGCAAGAATATCGCTGATGTTTTGAGGAGCGTCTGCGAAAGCGACTACGTAACCGTTGACACTGGCGATGAGGCCACGCCCCATCTCGTGGGCCATAACCTCAAGACGTATCTCAAGGATTTGGAAAAACGTATGCTGGTGGCCGCCGCGGATTTGGAATTTGAGGAAGCAGCGCGGCTGCGCGACGAAATCCGTAGCCTTGAGGCCGGCGAACTCGGGTTGCTGGCCAAACCCCGCATTCCACAGAGCAAGCCTATGCGGCGCAAATCCAAGCGTGGGCGTCGACGGCCCTGACTTGACATTTGGAATTTACTGGGTTTCCTTGTTTGCTACGATCGGCCTAATGAGCTTGCCTAATCTTTGAAGATGTATCGGGCGCGAGGATGAGAATTACCGACACGAACGGGCGGGGATCTATGGGCCGAAATTGGGCTGGAGATAGGAAAAGGTTTCGGATGATAGCCTGGCTTGCCGCCGTTGGCATGCTTGGGCAATTCGTTTTACCCATGATTTTCCATCCCGCGATGGCAACGGCTGAGGAATTGGTTCCGTTGTGCACCGCGCATGGTGTTGTCTTCGTACCGGCGCCTGGGGAAGAGGGCCCGCCGGCTGCGCCGGTTCAATCCAGTCCCTTCTGCCCGTGTTGCCTGACGGCTCAGCAGGGTGGCAAGGCATTGACGCCAGCGGATCCTGGTGTTCCTGCGCCGTCACTGGCTTTCAGCGGTTTCGAGTTTCAAAGTGAAGCGCCATTGCTGGCGCAACAAAAACACGGAGCCGCCGGTGCCCGCGCGCCGCCTTGGGCAATTAACGTCCCCGGTTAAATCCCGGGTTTTGCCCGCGCCGCCCTGTTCTTGACGGGCACGGCTTCCAAAATATACGTATACCCGGAATTGGCTGGTTTGCTCTGCCTGCCAAGTGATTCACGATAATTCAAAGAGACGGATAGACCCAACGATGAGCGGAGAGAGATGATGTGTCAGCGATTGATCGAACGAAACCGCACGGGCTACGCCAAGGCTGGGCTCTTCGCTGCCGGGTGTTTCGCGGTACTGTTGTCGGCGGGTTGCGCAGGCGGCTATGAACACGATCATGAAACGGCGAAGCATGATATGGCGCCTGGCAACGGCATGGTCGGTCCCATGGTAATTGATTCCGCCTGGACGCGTGCCTCGATCGTCGAGAATCGGCCATCCGCCGCGTATCTTACAGTTACAAACCGCGGCAAGAAAACCGACCGAATCGTCGCAGTCGAGAGTGCTGCGGCCAGCAAAGCGGAAATTCACGAAACGCAGCATCGGGGAGGAGTGATGCGCATGCGGCCCGTGGAAGCCGTGGAAATACCTCCCGGAACGTCGGTCGTCCTCGCGCCCGGTGGTTTGCACATCATGCTGATGAAATTGGACCACATGCTTGAAGAGGGCGAAACAATCCCCATGACCGTGCATTTCGAACATGCGGGTTCGGCGAAGGTAATGGTTCCCATAAAGAAGGGCGCTATGCATCGCGGCGCGGCGAAACATGGCGATAAGAAACATCATCATTAGACGGGTGACGATTTGACAACCGCTGAGATTCTGAAATTTCTCGCCAGCGACTGGCTTTAATTTCTCGTGCGATTTGTTCGGTAAACTCTTATTGCCATGATTAGGGTGCGAAGAAGGATAAAACGGGGTCATCGAGCCGCCATGGTCTGGCTGGCCATCGCCGGCTTACTCGGCCAATTCTTGGCCCCGCTCTCGTTCAATTCCGCCGCAGCTTTCCCGGCCGGTGATTCCAATAGCGCGTCACTTATTCCCATTTGTACGCCCTACGGTGTGCAGTTTATTCCGGCTGGAGATCAAGGACAGGCGCCGGATGAAAGGGGTGGCCCGGTCTGCCCGTTCTGTTTCCTTGGCCAATCGGCCGACGGTTTTCTGACCCAGGATAGCCGGGGAATCACGCCCCCTGCCGTCGTCGACACGGCCATCGCCGACCAAGACGCAATGGCGTGTGGCCAAGGTGGCCAGGGCGCCTTCCGATCTCGAGCACCACCCATCCTCCTTTAATCGATCCGTTTTTTTCGGGTGTGCCGCCTATCAGCGGCGCCCCACGTGGAAAGTCGATTTTCACGTGCCGCCACGCATGCGGCACGAGGAGGGTATGAAAAATGACATACAAGAATGTTGATCGTCGGGGATACGCCCTCGGCGCGGCGATCATTTTGCTCGCCACCAGCTATCCGTTCGGCGGAGCGGCAATTGCGCAAGAGGCGGCGCCAGCCGTTGGCGGCGCTATTCGGCTCGATCCGGTTGTAATTACGGCGACGCGCACGTCGCGCCGGGTTTCCGATCTGCCGGTGAGTGCCAATGTAATCACCCGGGAAGAGCTCGACAACGCGACAAATATCCGTGTGGACGACATCGTGCGCACCGTTCCCGGTCTCGACGTTCCCACCGAGAGCAGTTTGGTTTTGCATCCCACCGCCAACAACGTCAGCATGCGCGGGCTTGGCAGCACGCGCGCGCTATTCCTGATTGACGGAATACCGTTCAACGATCCGTTCTTCGGCTATATCCAGTGGAACAGGGTCCCGAGTGAAATTCTCGACTCGGTCGAGGTTGTTCGAGGGGGCTCATCCAGCGCCTACGGCAGCCAGGGGCTCGGCGGCGTCGTCAATCTCCGCACCCGCTCACCAGAAGCCCGAACCTTCGAGTTCAGCACGCTTTACGGCTCGGATGATACGCGGCAAAACAACGTCTACGTCAGCGACCGATTCTTCGACCGTTGGGGCGTCAGCCTGAACGTCTATTATTTCGACACCAACGGTTATCTCACGATCGATGATTCCCAGGACGGCGAGATCGACCGGGAAAACGACAACGAATCTCTGAACCTGAATTTCAAGACCGATTACGAATTCGACGACGTCTATGTATTCGTGAAAGCGAACTACTTTGACAACGAGTCGGAATTCGACACGGTTCTCGGCAACAACGACACCGAAACCTACGATATTGCGCTTGGTGCGGATTGGCGTCCCAGTGACGACGACGAAATTCGCGGGACCTTTCACATGGTTGACCAGGATTTTGAGACCAATAATACCGATCTGGTAAATCCGCCCAACCGCGACCTGGAATTCCCCTCCAATCTGCACGACACGCCAGTGTTGGAATTCGGCGGCTCGCTGCAGTGGGCGCACGATTTTCCCGATCCAATTTTCGAACTGCCGTTCATGAACGTGCTC
>JAAXGF010000077.1 GCA_012267605.1 Alphaproteobacteria bacterium
CGCGAGGTTTTTAGAAGTGTCCGAATACTATTTGAACAGAGTAAGCTGCATTATTTGGTATTTCGTACACCCACGCGATTTCTCTCGCTAAGGTGGAAATTTTCGATGGTGCTCATTCCTCCGATTCCGGTTCTCCGTGGGTGAGGCAACGCTATTGATCGCTGCCAAAGTGGCTTGCACGAGGGATGGAAGAATTCCATAATTTCGACAATTTCGATGTGCATGAGTGAAAAATATAATATAAGGCCGTGCCCATGAACCAACGACACGAAAATTTAACGAACCCTTCCGGAAACACCGGCAAAAAGTCTGATGTTCCGGCTCGAGTTGGGTTTGTTACGCGATTGAGGAATTATTTTCTTACCGGAATCATCGTTACGGCGCCGATCAGTATCACCATTTATTTATCATGGCTTTTCATCGATTACGTTGATAGCCAGGTAAAACCGTTTATCCCGGCCGCTTATAACCCGGACACCTATTTGCCCTTCGGCTTGCCCGGGCTCGGGCTGGTCATCATGATTATCGCCCTGACCTTGATTGGCGCCTTGGCCGCTGGCTTGGTCGGCCGCACGCTCGTCAAAATGGGCGAGCGTGTTCTTGCGCGGATGCCGGTTGTACGAAGCATTTACAGCGCATTGAAGCAAATTTTCGAAACGGTTCTTGCTCAGAAATCGAAAGCGTTTCGAGAGGTTGTCTTGATCGAGTTTCCGCGCAAGGGAATTTGGGCCATCGGATTCGCCACCGGATCGACAAAGGGCGAGGTGCGCGGTGTCATCAACCACGAAGTTGTCAATATTTTCATGCCCACGGCGCCTAACCCGACGTCCGGATACCTTTTGTTTTTGCCACGACAGGATGTCGTTTTCTTGGACATGACAGTTGAGCAAGGTCTTAAGATGGTCATATCTGGTGGTGTTGTGACACCACCGGATCCGGCGCGTGGCACTCATAAGCCTAAAGAAGAGGGTGCACGACAGCCACTGCCTGAGAACGTTCAGCGATAGCGTTCGCCCATCCCAAACCTATCCAGAACGCAAGAGACGGATGGCTTCGTCCCGTTGAAACAGGTACAGCAGAGTGCGCAAGACTCGGCCTCGTGATGAATTGAGCTGTGGGTCGCGCTGAACCACCAGCCGGGCGTCGTCATGGGCAGCAGCGAGAAGGTCTCCATGAGCGGATAGGTCGGCAAGCTTAAACAACGGTATTCCGCTTTGGCGCGTTCCAAGTACGTCGCCGCTGCCACGCAGTCGAACATCCTCTTCGGCAATGCGGAATCCATCCTCCGTTTCACGCAATATTTTCAGGCGCTGGCGGGCGGCATTTCCCAGCGGCATCGCGTACAACATGATGCAGCTCGAAGGCGCGCGGCCTCGTCCCACGCGGCCCCGCAATTGGTGGAGCTGAGCAAGTCCGAATCTTTCAGCGTGTTCGATGACCATGATCGTTGCCTCCGGCACATCGACGCCTACCTCGATGACAGTCGTTGCCACCAAGACTTTCAACTCACCCTCGGCGAATGCTTCCATTGTTTGCTGCCGCAGCAAAGCAGGCATTTTCCCGTGAACCAATCCCACCTGACCCCCCAGTTCCCGTGCCAGCGCAGCATGCCGATCGGTGGCGGCGGCGAGATCGGTAGCTTCAGATTCCGTGATTTGCGGGCAGATCCAATACACTCGACCGCCCTGTTCCACTGTACGACAAACGCCATCGGTCACTTCGTTTAACCGCTCTAGGGGAATCGCACGGGTTGTAATTGGCAGCCGTCCTACCGGTTTTTCGGTCAACCGCGAAACATCCATATGTCCATAAACAGTCAGAGTAAGTGTGCGTGGAATTGGGGTAGCGGTCATTACCAGCATGTGCAGGCCCGGTCCTTTTCTTTCCAACGCCAGTCTTTGGTGGACGCCGAACCGATGTTGTTCGTCGATTACCGCCATGGCTAGGTTGCGGAATTTCACACTTTCTTGGAATAGGGCGTGAGTGCCAACGACCATGTTGATGTCACCCGCTGCGAGGCGATCCAATATTACCCGCCTGGAATTTCCACGATCGCCGCCCGTCAACACAGCCAGTTTCACCCCCGCGGCTTCGGCGAGAGGTCCCATGACTTGAGCATGCTGCCGAACCAAAAGCTCGGTCGGTGCCATAAAGGCAGCTTGTCTGCCGGATTCCAGGGCGGCAAGCATCACCATAAAACCGATCACTGTTTTTCCACTTCCCACGTCGCCTTGCAGCAGCCGCAACATTGGTTTCTCTCGTGGCAAGTCGTCTTCGATTTCGGCCAGGGCCGTTAGCTGGGATTGGGTCAATTCGAATGGAAGGGCGGCTCTCACCCTGCTGCGCATTGTTCCGTCTCCCAACAGCACGGGAGCAGGGCGTTGTTGCAAGCGGTCCTTGACCAGCGCCAAGGTAAGCTGGTGCGCAAGCAGTTCATCGAACGCGAGACGTCGTCGGACTAGGCTTGCGGTAGAAAGGTCGGCTTCACATTCGGGCGCGTGTGCGCGAATTAGCGACTCTCTCCATTCGCCCCAGCCTTGTGCATTTCGATAGGAAAGTTCGATCCACTCGTCCAAGTTGGGAATGCGAGAGATTGCGCTAGAGATGGCTTTGGTGAGGGACTTGTTGGTCAACCCTCTGGTTAGGGCGTAAACGGGTTCCACATTGGCGAGACTCGCCCGATCCTCAACCGTGACAATGTGATCAGGGTGAGCAATTTGGATTTCGTCATCGTAGCGCTCTATTTGCCCACTTACCACTCTGATGGCCCCAACTGGTAATATGTTGTTCAGGTACGCCGTGTTGACGCGAAAAAAAATGAGCGAGAGGCTACCCGTATCGTCGTGGCAGCGAACCCGGTATGGGCGGCGTGCAACCTCCGGCGGAACGTGGGCGTCTACCTGCAGTGTTATCGTCGCGACCTGTCCGGTCGGGGCTTCCGCGATCTTAGGGGAAAAACTGCGGTCAACAATTCCGCTCGGTAGATGCCACAACAGGTCAATAACTCGCGGACCGGCAATTTTTGTTACCAGTTTTCCAAGACGTGAACCGATGCCTGAGAGTGCTGTTGCTTCGGCGAAGAGAGGAAATAGAATTCGTGGGCGCATGGGAATTCGATATGCGTATCCGCCTCGTAGCACTGCAACTCAAGCTGAGCACCTATCGAGGAACTGACAAATCATACGGGCTTCTACGTTTGGCTTGACCTCCCTATGCTAGCCCATCGGAAAATTTGTATGAATGATCCTTTCGAATATCGACGCAAACGCCTGATGTTTCGCTGTTGGCACCGCGGAATACGGGAACTGGACCTCATATTTGGACGATTCGCACAAGCCCATTTGGCGGGATTTTCAGGCGAGCAACTCGATCGTCTAGAAGCCCTAATGGAGAATTCCGATCCGGACGTATATTGTTGGTTAACTGGGCGGCAAGCCGTCCCGGCGGAATTCGACCACGACGTGTTCGCGAAGCTGAAGGCGTTTATCGAAGGAGCGGAGTAATTTGGCTCGCCTTGTCAAAGGTTGGCATGGCGTGAGCATCTGAGTATTTCCATGGTCTGGCCATTGCGGTGACCGCTCGAATCCCGTAGAGGTCCCGTCTCTGCTGTATTCGAGACATGCCATGGCGTTCCCAGAATTGGATCTTGCGTCGCCTCGTCAATATTTGATCACGGGTGTTCCAGAGGGCGCGGACGCGCTTTGGCTGAACGAGCTTGTGCGGTTTGCGCCGGGCCGACAGATTCTGCATGTCTCCCGAGACGACGCACGAATGACGCGATTCGCCGAGGCACTCACCTTTTTTGCACCCCGTGTCGAAAGATTGGCTTTGCCTGCCTGGGATTGTTTGCCTTACGACAGAGTTTCGCCCCACCGTGACGTCGTTGTCCAACGTCTATCGGCGTTGACGCGCCTAGCGAAGTTTCCGGAAGCGGAATCCGAGGGTCGCGTGGTCTTGACCACTGTCAATGCGCTGCTTCAAAGAGTATTGCCCAAGAGCCTGCTTACGAGCGCCGAAATTTCCGTTCGTGTCGGAGACCAGTTGGATCGGGACTGGTTGATTGGTCAGCTGGCCCGCTATGGATATGTCCGGGCTGGAACCGTCATGGAACCGGGCGAATATGCTGTTCGTGGTGGGCTGTTCGACGTTTTCGCACCGAATGCGCTGTCACCGGTGCGCATTGATCAGTTTGGTGATCAAGTCGATTCGATTCGCTTTTTTGATCCCAGCAGTCAACTGGCGAGCGGATCTTCCGAGAGAATTTCTTTGACTCCAGTAAGTGAAATTTTGCTCGACTCCGGGTCTATCGAGCGGTTCCGGGCGAGGTACCGCGAGCATTTTGGCGCCATTACCGGGGATGACCCGCTTTATACGGCGGTGAGTGGTGGCAAGCGATACCTCGGAATGGAGCATTGGATGGCTCTCTTTTATGGTTCTTTGCCTAGCATTTTTGAATATGTCGGTGATTACGCTTGTGTCCTCGATCCACTCATTGCGGAAGCTCGCGACAGTCGTATCAACGCCATAGAGGACTACTATCGTGCACGGCTTGAATCAGCTGACGAGTTCGGTGTTTCAAACAATTCCGTCTATCGACCAACACCCCCACAGGCGCTTTATTTATCAGCGGAGGAATGGAATGCCCAATTGGCGCAAACGGCGGTGGTGGGGTTTTCAACTTTTGACGAAATCGCTTCCAGCGATGTCACATCGGTCAGTGCATTGGGAAGGACGGCGCCAAATTTTGCTGAGCTTGGCAAGGTGGGTAACGCCTTTGATGCCGTCTCCGACTACTTGGAGAAAGCCCGCGACGAAGAGAAAAGGGTATTGGTGTCATGCTTGAGCGACGGCTCGCGGGATCGGCTCATGAGACTCATGAAAGACCGGGGTTTGGAACCGCTGACTAATACCGAATCGTGGAAATCGGCGAGCGAACTTCCGATTGGAAGTATCGGTCTTATCGTTTTAGGCCTTGAACACGGTTTTGAAGTACCTGGACTTGCTGTTCTAACCGAACAGGACATTCTCGGAGAACGTCTCTCACGAACGCTCCGCCGAAAGAAAGCCTCCACCGCTTTTGCGGCGGAGGTTGCGGACCTCTCCATCGGCGATCTTGTTGTACACGACGACCACGGAATTGGACGCTACGAGGGATTGACAACCTTGACCCATGGGGGTGTATCGCACGATTGCGTGCGACTGATTTACGAAGGTGACGACAAGCTCTTCGTGCCGGTCGAGAATATAGATGTCCTGTCGCGGTATGGATCAGCCGAGGGTGCCACAAACCTTGATCGACTGGGTGCAACCCACTGGCAGGCTCGCAAGGCTCGGTTAAAATGTCGCATTCAGGAAATGGCAGCTGATTTGCTCCGGGTCGCAGCCGCGCGCCAACTCCGTCCGGCACCGGCGTTTTCGTCTCCCGATCCTGATTATGACTCGTTTTGCGCCCGTTTTCCGTTTGTCGAGACCGATGACCAGCTCGGATCCATCGCCGATGTCCTATCGGACCTAAAGTCCGGACGCGCTATGGACCGACTAATTTGCGGTGATGTTGGTTTTGGCAAAACCGAAGTAGCGCTGCGAGCCACGTTCGTCACTGTCATGTCGAGACAGCAAGTGGCCGTGGTGGTTCCCACGACGCTCCTTTGTCGCCAGCATTACGCGACGTTCACCGCGCGTTTCCAAGGTTTTCCAGTTCGTATCGGCCAATTGTCCCGACTCGTGCCCGCCAAGGAAGCACGTACACTGAAATTGGATTTGAGCGAAGGGCGGATCGATATTGTGATTGGGACCCATGCGCTACTCGGAAAATCCATTTCTTTCAATAAGCTGGGACTGATTGTTGTCGACGAGGAACAGCATTTTGGCGTGAGCCACAAGGAGCGGCTCAAGCAGCTCCGCACGGATGTTCATGTGTTGACCATGACCGCGACTCCGATTCCTCGAACCCTTCAGCTCGCCCTTTCCGGCGTTCGCGAGATGAGTTTGATCGCCACGCCGCCGGTCGATCGGCTCGCGGTGCGCACATTTGTTACACCGTACGACCGCATCGTTGTACGCGAGGCGCTAACTCGGGAATCGTTTCGCGGAGGACAGAGTTTTTTCGTTTGTCCCCGAATCAAGGACGTCGAAGACGTTTTACCCTGGTTGCGGGCGTTGGTCCCCGAAGTCAAGATTGCCGGCGCTCACGGCCAAATGCCGACGAGCGAACTGGAATCTGTGATAGGTGCTTTTTACGACGGTCAGTTCGATGTCCTGGTTTCAACCGCGATCATCGAATCAGGCCTCGACCTACCGCGAGTGAATACGCTCATCGTTTACCGCGCGGATATGTTCGGCCTGGCGCAATTGTATCAACTCCGTGGTCGAGTTGGCCGCGCCAAGGTTCGGGGATACGCCTATCTGACCTTGCCGCCACGGGGACCGTACTCTGAAGCCGCGTTGAAACGCCTTCGAGCAATGCAGCGGCTTGATACTTTGGGTGCTGGTTTTAACCTCGCGAGTTACGACCTCGATATCCGCGGGGCAGGGAATCTACTTGGCGCTGAACAATCCGGCCACATCAAGGAAGTCGGCT
>JAAXGF010000080.1 GCA_012267605.1 Alphaproteobacteria bacterium
CGAGGTTTTTAGAAGTGTCCACCTAGCGATCCCCAGTTATTGACGCGGTTCGATGATGGGCGGATCGGTTGTCACTGGAAGGCTTTCCGCAAGGCCGAGGACGACATGCTCGGCGGAACCTCAGCTGACGAAGTAAAGCGTCGCTCTCTGGAATTACGCCCGCTTGAGCGGATCAGTGATCGGCTCGGCGGCTGGCTTTCTCCTCGAGACCAGAGCGGCCACGCCTTTGCTCAAGTTCAGCAAACACGTCGGCGGGCCGGACGCCGGTGTCAGCCCACAGAATTAGCAAGTGAAACAGCAAATCCGCGCTTTCTCGGACCACCGCATCGCGGTTTCCGCCGAGCGCGGCCACCACCGTTTCCACTGCCTCTTCGCCGAGCTTTTGCGCGATTCGCGGCGTGCCTTGGGCGAGGCGCTTAGCGACGTAGGACTCGCTTGGGTCGCCCCTCCTCCGCGCTTCGATCACGGCAAACAGCGCTTCAATCACGGCGACGCTATCTGTCGTCGCCATACAGCGCCTCAGGATCGGAAATGGGCTCACTGAGGGTGTGCCAATCACCGTCCAAAAATCCTCTGAAAAAGCAGCTCCGTTGGCCGGTATGACACGCGGCCCCGGTTTGATCGACGCGCAGTAACAACGTGTCGCCATCGCAATCGACGCGCAATTCCACTAGTCGCTGGAATTGCCCGGAGCGTTCGCCCTTACGCCATAATTGCTTGCGGGAACGCGACCAATAACGCACTTGGCCATCCGCCAGCGTGGCCTCAAGCGCGGCCCGATTCATCCAAGCCATCATCAGCACTTCGCCGGAGTCGAACTGTTGCGCGATCACGGGGACAAGGCCGTTCGCGTCGAAGACGATGGAATCCACAAACCCCAAGTTCAAAGCCATTCTCCATGGCAGTCAACCCTAGTGGGTATCAGATTTCTCGATGGGAGTCACGAATGGCGCGGGCGCAGGGAAAACCATGAATCGCCATAGTGCGATCGCCTGCGGGGGAGTAATATCGTCGGAGTATGGAAACCTATAACCGGAGCGCAATCAGCGTGGACGACACGATTATCACGAACGATCCTCCGGGTCGGGAGCTCTACGCCGGTTACGCCGCCACACCCGGTGTTTACGATGAGATGGTGACGTCTGAGGGGACATTGAGGCCCCATTGGCGGGACTTCGTCGCCGGCTTGGCAGCCATGGACGACCGCCAGCGGGCCCGCGGGAAGGCCGCGGCGGAGCGCATGATTCATGAAAACGGCATCACATACGACATCCACACCGATGGCGCCGCGCGACCATGGGATTTGGACCTCGTGCCCCTACTCATTCCAGCGGACGACTGGCGGCGATTGGAAGCTGGCCTGATCCAACGGGCCAATCTTCTGAACGCCATTTTGGCCGACCTCTACGGACCCCAGAGGTTGCTCAAAGAAAATCATTTGCCGGCCCCATTGGTCTTCGCCAGCCCGAGTTTCCTGCGTCCGGCACACGGAATTGCGGCACCAAATGGGGTTTATCTGCACGCCTACGCTGCCGACCTGGGCCGCGCACCTGACGGTCGCTGGTGGGTGCTTAACGACCACACGGACGCTCCGTCTGGAAGCGGTTACAGCTTGGAGAACCGAATCGTTCTTTCCCGATGCCTACCGGATTTGTTCTGGAGTTGCCAAGTTCATACGCTGGGCGAATATTTTCAGGCGCTACACGATCATCTTTTGGCGGCTTCTGGGCGCGATGAGCCACGAATCGTTTTGCTCTCGCCCGGCCCACAGGACAAGAGCTATTTCGCCAACGCCTATTTCGCCCGCTACCTTGGATATACTCATGTCGAGGGCGCTGATCTAACGATGCGGGACAAACATGTCTATTTGAAGACCCTTGACGGACTTCAGCAAGTTGACGTTATAGTCCGTCAAATTCCCGCTGGCGATTGCGACCCATTGGAGTTGTCGCCCTTTTCCAGCACCGGCGTCGCCGGATTGGTGCAGGCGGTCCGGGCCGGAAACGTTGTGATCGCCAATGCGTTGGGCAGTGGCATCGTTGAATGCGAAGGGTTGAAGGGATTCTTGCCTAGTTTGTGTCGCTCCCTCCTTGGCGAGGACCTGTTACTACCGTCCAACGCGACTTGGTGGTGTGGCCAGCCCGATGCCCGCGACTATGTCGTCGAGAACCTCGATAAATTGGTCATTGGGCCTGCTTTCGGCCAGGTCACACAGGCTTCCGGAGCCGCCACAATCGGTGCAGGATTGACGGCAGAGCAGAAGAACTTGCTGGCGGAACGAGTACGAACCCGTGGCTACCAATTCGTTGGACAGGAGCTGGTAAAGCTTTCCACCGGACCCGTATGGTTGGGCGGGCGTTTGCAGTCTGGCCCAATGACGCTTCGCGTCATGCTGGTACCTTCGGGAGATTCTTACGTCGTCATGCCAGGAGGGCTTACTCGGGTCTCGCGAGCCATGGACTCTCGCTCATTAGCCTTGCACGAAGGCGACGGTAGCAAGGATACGTGGGTCTTGTCCGAACGGCCCGAACGAATAGTCAATCCCATTTCGACCCCCTTGGGTACTGTCAGTCTGCGTCGTACCGGTAAGGATTTGCCGAGCCGAGCCGCTGACAATTTATTCTGGCTTGGTAACTGCCCAGGTCTGATCC
>JAAXGF010000171.1:0-461 GCA_012267605.1 Alphaproteobacteria bacterium
TTCAGTGGTACGACGGCTCACTCGCGGAAGCGGCCCGGAACATTGAAACCAGCGCCTTGTTGGAGCCTGCTGGCCTGCGGTACGAAATCGGCCCCGCAGGCCAGCGTATCCAGGACGCCTACAAGGTTTGCGGCGGAGAGGAGCCGGAGGCGATTCCGGGATTCCACTCGGTGAGCGGTGCGTTGAGGCGGACGCTACTCGGAGTGCCCGATGTTTGGTATCGACCCAAGGCAGCTAAACGCAGTCTGGCCGACCGATACCGAGCACAGCGAAGCCATCTCCTGGTTCCCATGCGTCTCGACACTGTGAGCGGAAGATTGACGGGCGTGTGGACGGCACAACCCTCGTTCGGCTGGTGGGTGCCTGTGGCGGTTCCCGACGAAGAAAGGCAGAAGGCGCTTGCCGCTTGGTGGAATTCGACGCCCGTGCGGATGATGCTTCTCAATCGGCGAGCGCAGAAG
>JAAXGF010000171.1:500-9379 GCA_012267605.1 Alphaproteobacteria bacterium
CGGCCTGGGCTTCCTTGCGGTCCGCCTTCGATCAGGTCTGCGACATGGAATTGCTGCCCATGAGGCAGGCCGAGGAATGCGAAGCCCGAAAGATTATCGACGATGCAGCAGCGCTGGCAATCGGCGTCGGGAATGATGTCTTGGCGGATTGGCGAAGGCGACTGTCGAGGGAGCCGACAGTCTCGAATGTTCCGGCTCAGTTGTAACCCGAGAGTCGGAAATTGGAACGCCATGAACAGCGATTTCGATGCGCCGCTGAAGCGGGAGGTCGGGCGATAACTATGGAATCTGCAAAATCAACAACCGAAGTTTTGGCCATCGATTGCGGTACAGACATCGTGGGAATTCTCGACGTGAACACGGGATCGTATTCCCCTTATGGCCATGACACGGTGCACGACGAGATTCCCGGCCAAACGGTGCTGGTGCTTCTGGACGACCCGGACTATGTGAATTTCGGTGCCGGCGTCACCCTCGACAACGTCGTGTTCTCCCGCACTGCGGATTCGCTCGATCTGGTGGTTACCGTCGATTGGGTGGCCGACGACAGCCTGACGATTATCGACCAGTTCCAGGCGGTCAATTCCGGGCCGCTCGGGGTGGTGTGGTTCGACAGGGTTGAAAGATTCCAATTCGCCGAGGGAACCTATCTCACCGACGACGAGGTGATGGATCAGGTCCTTGAGAACCTTAATACCGAAGGCGACGATCTGATCTACGGCTTCTTCCGCCCCGATACGCTGGACGGCGGCGCGGGTGACGATTTCCTTTCCGGTGGCGAGGACAACGACACGTACGAGTTCGGCAAGGAATTCGGCCAGGACGTGATCGAGGAGGGTCAGGAATCCGTTCTCACCCCGTCGATCGACCGGGTGCGCTTTTCCTTCGACGTCGCACCCGAGGACGTGCTGGTGGCGCGCGACGGGGATTCGCTCGACCTGGTGCTTTCGTTCACCGACGACGCAGCAAGCCTGACGCTGGTCGACCAGTTCGCCGCCGCCTACACCGGGGTGTTCGGCACCCAGCGTTTCGACCAGGTCGAAACCTTCGAGTTCCGCGACGCGGCCAGCACGGTATGGACCGAGGAGACCATCCGTCTGCGCCTGCTCGCCGAGGCCAAGACGGCCGGCGACGACGAGATTTTCGGCTTCAATTTCGAGGATACGGTCCACGACGATTCGCGCTTCAGCGGCTTCTACACTAGCGACGACAAGGTCGTTTTCGGCACCAGGATTCTGCTCGCCAATTTGACCTTCTCGCGGGCCGGCGACGATTTGGCGATTGAGGTGACGAGCCCCACGGACATCCTGACCATCGAGGGCATGTTCGGCTACAGCACGCTGGGCGCGACCTTCGACCAAGTAGAGGCCATCAAATTCACCGATGACGCGGCTAACAATCTCGACCTCGCCGGCATTCGCGCAACCGTGCTGCAGGCCACCACGGGCGACGACACCCTGGTCGGCTTCCACGTCGACGACACCCCACTCTAGCCATTGCAGCATCGCGACTGCGTGCTTTTGACCGGGACCTGATCTGCGGAGAGCATTATGGCCAGCGGCCATCTCAGAGCGCCGCACCAAAAGGCCGAACAGATGGCAGCACCGACCAGCGCTGCTTATTCGCCAATAAATCCCTTGCCAACAGGGAGCCGTCCGCAGATGGCTAGAGGCGGTCTTGACCAATCGCTCGGTGTGACGTCCGCTTACTCCCTATTTCCGGAATGACGATTATCACATCGTGTTAGTGAAAAGTGGCTTCTTCGCCGGATGGATATCGACAGCCCACGCACGAATTCCGCATCGGCGGTATTATCTCACATGGGTAAAAAAAGAAATTCTGGGGACGCGAATCTTTTTGACGGGCAAATTTGGGAATCTAGAAGGTATTTTTGATGCTAGGCTCGTTCGGAGCGGGTTTATGATTGCCAGCTGCAGGAGCGAGAAGGGGATCAATGAGGATACGGTCTGGTACGAGATTTGGCCGCATTGCTGCGGGGATCAGCGTGGTCAGATTGAGTATGCGGTGCAACTTGGCGATTGTGGAGACTCAGTAGATCGACAAAGGCGATGTCAGCACCTCGAAACCTAGAATGTCACAGCGGCGTATTGAACCGTGGCGTCGAAGCGATTGACATCACGGTATCGAAAATTTTGGCAGACGCACTTGAGCTTCCTGGCGGCGCTCGATTTTATAAATGTGCTTTACAGATCAATCCATTCGAATATCTGAAGAGACACGGAAAGGCTACGACATTCCAATCAGAGGCCGAATACAATGGAGCAATCATTGATGTGTGCACCAAACAAAAGATCGAGGTCATCGGTGTAACAGATCACTATCGCGTAAAAAACTCATTGGGTTTGGTGAGTGCCGCACGAAATGCAGGACTATTCGCATTTAGTGGTTTTGAAGCCGTTGCTAAGGACGGTGTGCACTATCTATGTTTGTTCGATCCCGCCAAAGATGAGAATTTGGAAAGATTTATTGGTGACTGCGGCATCCATGACGACAGTGAGGTATCACCCATCGGTGCGCTTGACAGCGCAGAACTGCTGAATGCTGCAAAAAAGTGGGGTGCAATTTGTGTAGCTGCTCACGTCGCGTCCGATTGTGGGGGATTACTTAAACAACTTTCCGGGCTAACGCGAGTTCAAGTATGGAAATCTCCGGACTTACTGGCTTGTGCTTTGCCAGGACCAGTCACTAGCGCTCCAGAGAACCTCCAGCCGATTTTGAAGAATTCGGATGGTCAGCACCGCCGTGCGCGAAAAATCGCGGTTATCAATTCCCAGGATGTGAATGATCCGAACGACCTTGTAAAACCCGGTTCGAGCTGCCTAATCAAGATGTCAAATATTTCTGTCGAGGCACTCCGGCAAGCGTTTCTCGATCCGGAATCTCGCATTCGCTTGAATAGCGATTCAGAACCGGAACCCCACGCAGAATTCCTTTGTATGGGATGGGAAGGAGGTTTTCTTGATGGAACACGACTGCATTTCAATGAAAACCTGAACGTGCTCGTTGGTGGACGCGGTACCGGAAAATCAACGATCATTGAGAGCTTGCGCTATGTGTTAAGCCTTAACCCGCTCGGTGAGGACGCATCGACAGCACATGATGGCGTTGTTCGTCACGTACTTAAAAGCGGGACCAAAATATCGCTGTTAGTTCGGTCGCATCACCCGTCGAAGCGGTGCTACACGATTGAGCGGACCATTCCGAACCCAGCGGTTGTCAAAGACGAAAGCGGTGAAGTGCTGACCCTCACGCCGCGAGACGTTATGCCGGGAGTGGAATTGTTTGGGCAGCATGAAATCTCGGAGCTAACAAAAAGTCGGAAAAAACTGACGTTGCTGCTCGACAGATTTGTCGAACGAGATGCCTCTGCAGCGTCACAAAAAGCGAAGGTGAAACTGGACTTGGAACGTTCGCGAGGACGGATCGTGGAGGTCCAGAGAGAGATACAGTCGATAGAAGATCAACTGGCCAGCCTGCCGAGCCTTGAGGAAACGCTGAAGCGATTTCAGGAAGCAGGCTTAGAGGACCGGCTGAAGGAGAAAAGCCAGCTGGTGCGGGAAGAGCGTGTACTGGTAACCATGAAGGAACGACTTTCGCCGATTGCGACAGTGCGCGAGGAATTCAAGGAACTGACGCCGATCGATGCAGCGTTCTTGTCGAATAAATCCCTGGACGGTCTACCGAACGCCGAGTTACTGGCTGAAGGTAAGGGAATTTTCAAACGCCTTGACCAGAAACTTGGCTCGATAGTCGGTGAAACCGACAGTGCATTGACTACGGCGAGTAACGAACTGGCTGCTCTGCGTGCGCGTTGGGACGAGCGGCGGAAGGCGACGGATGCCAACTACGAAAAACTGCTGCGAGAATTGCAGAAATCAAAGATTGATGGTGAAGAATTCATCCGGTTGCGGAGACAGATCGAGGCGCTGCGGCCTCTACGGGACAAGCTCGAAACACTTTCACGGGACTTGAAGGCGCATCAGAGCAACCGGCGCAAGCTTCTGGATGAATGGATAAACCTGCAATCGGCCGAATACCGGGCCTTGCTCCGCGCTGCGAAGAAGGTATCACGTAAATTGCGGGGTCGAGTGCAAGTGAACGTTAAGGTGGCAGGCAATATCGAACCGCTAGAGAGGCTGTTGCGAGACAAAATCGGAGGACAGCTTGGACCTGCGCTTGAGCGTTTGAAGTCGATAGAGAGCCTATCGCTGCTCGAACTCGCCGAAAGGTGCAGGGAAGGAAAAGAAGTGTTAAAGAAGCATTTTGGCTGGCCGCCGGCGGCAGCTGAGCGTTTGGCGCAGGCTGGTACCGAATTGTCCATGGAGATCGAGGAATTGGAGCTTCCAGCGACGACGAAAATCGATCTAAACACGGCACCGGAGGGGGAACCAGAGGCCTGGAATACATTGGAGGTACTCTCGACCGGGCAAAAAGCGACGGCCGTGCTGTTGTTGCTACTTCTGGAGTCCGAGGCGCCGCTTATTGTTGATCAGCCGGAAGACGACCTGGATAACAGGTTCATCACGGACGGGATTGTGCCGACAATGAAGGGGGAAAAGAGAAAACGTCAATTCGTGTTCTCCACTCATAACGCCAATATTCCAGTACTCGGAGACGCTGAGCTGATTCTGGGCCTGATGACAGGAGTGATTAATGACGGGGTGCAGGGGAACGTCGATCGAAAACACATGGGTTCGATCGATGCTGAGCCGGTGCGGGAAATCGTGGAGGAAATACTGGAAGGCGGCAAAGCGGCTTTCGAGATGCGGCGTTTAAAATACGGATTCTGAGGTCCAGCGTGATCACGCGAGTCGAGCTGCTGGACATCTTGCGAAACGGGGAGAATTCAGGTGTCGAGTTCAAACGCGACGACATCCAAAACCATGAACTCGCGAAGGAACTGGTGGCGTTCTCGAACCTAGACGGTGGGATGGTACTTCTTGGGGTCGAGGACGACGGCAGCGTGAGCGGCATCACACGCGATAATTTGGAAGAATGGGTAATGAATGCATGCCGAGACAAGATCAGGCTCGGAATCATTCCAAATTACGCGGTCATTCGGGACGTAGAGCCGGACAAGGACGTCGCAATCGTTGGTGTGCCACGCGGCGTTGATGTGCAAAGCAGGTGGCATAACAATCGGCATACGTATTTCATTCGTGTTGGAACAACGAGTCGCGAACCGTCGCCAGAAGAGCTTAGCCGACTATTTCAGCAACGTGGCACGTTCAGGGCTGAACTGAGACCGGTTTCTGGGGCGCGCATCGCTGATCTCGATCGACGCCGTCTCAAGAACTACTTTGCCAATGTTCGACAACAGGACGTGCCAGTGGATGACGACGAAGCGGAGTGGCAAACACTTCTCTTCAACACCGAATTAATGGTGGAGGACGGGGTGACGCTGGCCGGTATCCTCTTGTTTGGCAAAAACCCGAACCGGTTCTTGGGACAAGCTGGTATTGATGCGGCGGCGTTCACAGGAGAAGACAAAGACTATTCTGCCCTCGAGAGATGCCAGATTCGGGGTCCGATGACGCCGTTGATTGATGTGCGAGGCGAGTTGGTCGAAACGGGTTTAGTGGAGCAGGCAATAAATTTTGTGAGGCGAAATACGGGTGTAACGACCGAAATAGAGGACGGTGCTCGACGCGTGGAAACACCAAAATATCCACCTGAAGTTATTCGCGAAGCAGTTGTGAACGCCGTGATTCATCGGGATTACCTGCTGGCCAACACCGATATCGAATTAGGGGTGTACAATGATCGGGTGGAGATCGTTTCGCCCGGGCGGCTGCCCAATGGGATTACAACGGTACGCATGCGCACAGGGTGTCGAACTGCACGCAACCAGCTCATCAAGGACGTGATGCGGGACTATGGCTATTTGGAGCACATGGGGATGGGTGTGCCTCGAAAGATTGTGCGGGGCATGATTGAGTTCAACGGCACTGACCCCGAGCTGATTGAGAATGACGAGCGGTTCGTTGTGCGATTGTTCGCAAAATAACTTTCTAGAGAGAGAGAAACAGGCATCGATTGTAATCTAACCACAGGTGAAATATTAATGTAGTAGTTATTTTCTAAATACATTTAATGTTTTCTAACATAATTCAATAATCGCCGTTATCAAGCCTAGAGTAACGGTTCAGCCCCAAGTATGGTATGGGAAGAGAGTGTATTACATCACCGATAGATAGTTCTGAAGAGGACAAATTATATGAATTCGCCGAAACGCAGATAGAGTTCGAGTTCCCGCTGTCGAAGTTTCCTTTCTTCGGTCCGGGCTGAGCGTCCGCTTTCAAAATATGTGATCAAAACGCGCACGATCTCTTTTTCCTGCATAACCTCCTTGACTTGGACGGAGCGACGAAGACGTTTTAGGGCCTCTTCCCAAACCATGGCTCTTGTACCGGGAGGATCGTAAAATATGTGCCCCGGCTCGAAACTGGTGGCAGGAGGCATACCTCTGGTCAGCACACGGCGGAATATCTCGTTCTCCGTCGTCGAGCAAATTTTATCCTTCCGATAAACGTGCTTTATGTCGAGCGTATCCCGAAATGCCTCTGGAACGTCAAAAATCCAGTCCTCAGCAAGCCCGTTCTTGAACCAAACGTAATATGCCTCGGTTCTCTCTGTCATCGGATGATCGTGTTTGCGCCTGAAACCTGAACTGCGTTCATCGGTGCATTGCTTTTGCCAGTTTCTTTTTTGCGCTCTTCAAAGCTTTGTTTGCCCTCTCATGGGCAGCTTCGGCTTCTCGATAGTCAGCAATGGCAGCTTCAACGTCGGTACCAGCAATTAATTTTGGCAAGCGAGATACATCCGTCGCATTGTCACTCAAGAGGCGCGAAACGTCGCCGTCCATCAGCGCGAAACGGTGCTTGCAATACAGTCCATTCAGCCCTGCCTTGCAGTCGCAAAATACGTTGAGGTTTGATCCATCACGCTCGAAGAGTACGTGGTAGGCGTCGCCCTGGCTTCCCTCGACAGTGAATTCTAAGCGCGCCATCGCTGAATCAAACAATCAAGGATTGGCCAAGTTCGCGGGGAAAGGCGATGGTGAAAGTTTTCCAAGAATAGTGGGGATATTGGTAGCATGAGAAACTGGCAGAAATTTTGTCATTTGCCGTCAGTTCGGAGCTGAACAAACGCGAATGAAAATGGTTTAGGGGGAAGCGTTTGCAAAGAGGAGCCTGCTAAGCTGATGTGCGAAAGTTGACCATGAACGTAATGAATTTCTCGCATCAAAACAACTCCAAGTGGATATACTATGCGATCCATACTGGCCAGAAAATCAAGGGGGTCCGCAAATGGAGTTCGTTGCGATCGATGTTGAAACTGCCAATCCGGACATGGCATCGATTTGCCAGATTGGCGCCGCCCGCTTCGCCGATGGTGCTCTTGTGGAAGAATGGAAAAGGTACGTCGACCCCAAGGATTACTTCCACGAGATGAACGTTGCAATTCACGGTATTGATTCGTCGGCTGTAGCGGGAGCGCCAACCTTTGCAGAAACTGCGACAGAATTTCATGAAACTTTGAGCGGTCGTATTGTCGTGTCCCATACGCACTTTGATCGGGTAGCGGTCCACCAAGCCTCCAACCGATTTCGTGTTAGCCCACCGAATTGTATATGGCTCGACTCAGCAAAAGTTGCGCGGAGGGCGTGGGAAAAATATGCGTCGCGCGGTTATGGACTGTCGAACATTTGTAAGGAGATGGGGTATGGATTTAAGCATCATGACGCCTTGGAGGATGCAAAGGCAGCTGGTCACATTCTACTCGCAGCAGTTGCCGAAACTGGGTTAGATTTGGAGGCTTGGCTTAAGAGAGTAGAGCAACCTATTGATCTCGATGGGCTGGGTCCAAAACCTTCAATTAAGCGGCAAGGAAAATCAGAAGGACCGCTGACTGGGGAGGTGGTAGTGTTCACAGGTGCGTTGGATATACCGAGGCACCAGGCCGCTGACATGGCGGCGGAAATTGGCTGTCAAGTCACACCAGGCGTCACGAAGAAAACCACCATTCTTGTCGTTGGAGATCAGGATGTAACCCGGCTTGCCGGACATGCGAAGAGTTCTAAACATCGAAAGGCGGAGGAACTAATCTTGAAGGGACAGTCGATACAGATTCTGCGTGAGACCGGTTTCCGAGAGCTTGTGGCGCTTTCGAAAAAGCAGTAGCCAAATATCACGCGGGTGCGTAAGGCCGAACTCGGATGTCCCCTTCACGCTGACGCATTTGGTATGCGTCGTATCGCACCTGCATCCGCAAGAGTGTATCCATCTTCACGCCGAACGCCTTCTCCACTCGCAATGCTATTTCGGGCGATAACGATGCCTTCTCATTCAGAAGGTTGGAAAGCGCAGGCCGTCCAATGCCGAGAACCTTGGCGGCGGCTGTGACCGTTAGGTCATCGGGCAACACCGATCGCCGGATAAATCCTCCGGGGTGTACGGGCTCCATACCTATTTTCATCGCCATATCGCATCCTCCTCTGTCTCAGTGGTAATCCTCGTATTCCACGTCATATAGTTCGTCCTCATTCGCATCGTGCTTGAACGTGATCCGCCAGTTGGGTGTGACATGAAAACTGTACGTCCCAGCGCGGTCTCCGCTCATGCGATGCGGTTTATATTTCTGGAGATCGAACACCTCATCGATGGATTCCATGTCGATGAGGAGCGCCATGATGTCGGCGATCTTCGCCACATAGTCCTGCGGCAATCCCCTGGGGTCGTTCTTCTCGACGAAGTTTCGCAGACCCTTATGGCGGATGTTTCGAATCTCCATATTTCAGTATAGCAGAATGTAACGTGTCGCGCAACACGATACATATTATGGTAACCGCATCCAAG
>JAAXGF010000219.1 GCA_012267605.1 Alphaproteobacteria bacterium
GGTCAAGTATATAATTCCCTTTCGTAAATCCGGGTCGCTGTTCAGCGACGGCGGAGATTCCGAGGTCCTGAAAGGTTTGGTCGCAACCCGCTGCTCTAAGGGCATCGATCTGCAACGATAAGGTTTGTTCGTCCGTTGAAACGCGCGCGTAGCCGATCTTGGTCATGACAAAGAGGACCCTTTTTGTCCGATCCGCGCCAAACGCATTCTCCCGCCGTTCCGTAACAGAATCCCTAGATTCCCGCGCTCGATTATGGGATTTATAGCAAAAATATAGCGATATGAAAATAGTGACATAAAGGGTCCTTAAAGTACACTCGTAAATATAAGATTTAATATTGCAAAATCAGTGCAAATATTCAAAATATCATATGTTTTATCAAGTTTTTTTGTTTGCGCGTATTCGAGTCTTCTATCTCGCGAACGTGAGACTTGAGGCCATTATATTTTGGGTATTTGTTATTCTCCCGTTCGCAATTCTACCTCAGAATGCCATAGCGGGTGTGTTTAAGAGTTCCGAGTTCCTAACGTGGAAGCGGAATTCGCAGGATTTCTACATTCGTACGTCGATAGGTATGGCGGGACTGATTGCCACCCGAAACGACAAAGCGCATGGTAAATGCCTGGACGACTGGTATTTCTCGGACGAGGACGCAGCGAATGAGGCGATCCTTGACGTGATGCGGGAGCATCCCGACTACCATCCTCGCGGAGTTATTCTGGCCGTTCTCGAAAAACGCTGCGGCAGTTTTACGTATTCAGCACGCTGACCACCTACAGTTTTGGCGTGCCGACATCGAAGGACGTCTGGTCAGTATCAGGTGTCGCCGAAGCTTCGGTTTCCAGCTCCGATCGGATGCCTGGCGGGGCTTTCTCAAGGATATCCTTCTGGATTTGCTCCAACTCCTCCATCGATGGCGGTTCGTTGGTATCGTTGAGTCGGTCCCGTGCGTGACCCAGAATGTCGACCTGATACCGGCGGATTTCTTCAAGGCGTTTTCTAGCCTCATCGGCAGCGGCTTTCCGCCGGAGGTGCTCTTCATAACTCGGCGCTCCGTCCCGCCAGACAATACTGTCGAGCGCCTCGCGTTCGATGAGTTTTCCATCCTCGGTCCAGACCCTTCCGTCGGCATCCCTAAACACGGCAGTCCCATTCGGCAGTCGATTGGCGTTATCTAGAATATCGCTCAGTGCCTGTTCGGCGTCGGCCAATTCCTGTTCCGCCTCGCGAAGTGCTTTTTCGGTAACCGATTCAGCGCGGTCCACGAGGTCCGATACGTTATTGTACAGAGCAGCGTACTCGGCGTTGGCGAGCAAAATTGCTAGCGCGGTATGGATAGCCCAATCGCGCTCGCGCCGTTCCTTCGACTTCGGATCGCGCGCTCCTCGGGGCAGGAATTTCGTCATGCGGCCAACGTCACGTCCTGCGAATGCGTGGTGGAAATCGTCGTGCTCTTCCTGACGGCGTTTTTCCGCCAATTCCTCCACACTATTCTGAAAATCCCAATCGTCGTTTGCCAATTTCCACACCCATCGTTTACACGAAAATTCTATCTTTACGTGTATTTCTATTCTAACAAATCGCCTGATTCCCTGTCAAAAAGCGGGGTTAGCATCATCCATCGCGCCGTGGCGTAACCCACTGCCGCAAGGTGAAAATTTGACAAATTTCCTTGATTGTGTATACAATAAGTGTATACGTTGTGTATGAACTTTGAATGGGATGAACAGAAACGCCAGACAAATATCAGGGATCATGCGATCGACTTTTACCGGGCGGCCAAGATATTCCGGAATCCGACCTACGAGGACGAGGATTTTATTGATGAATTTGGCGAACAGAGATATCGCGCTATCGGCCAATGGGAAGGAAATTTCATGGTCGTCATCTACGTATGGCGCGGCGACAGCATCCGAATAATCTCGGCGTGGAAGGCAAGCAGCTATGACAGAGAAAAATACCACACACATATCCGATGAGGAGCTAGACGCGCAGAAGGACCTGACGCGGGACGACGCGCCGGAGGGGCCGGAGCTTGGGGCTGATTTCTGGGACCGTGCCAAGCTGGTCATGCCCCGGACCAAACAGCATATGAGCTTGCGTCTCGACCCTGACATCGTGGCCTTCTTCAAGGCTCAGGGCAAAGGCTGGCAGACCCGAATGAATGCCGTCTTGCGCTCCTACGTCGAAGCCCACCGGAACGAAAGCCGCGATTGAGAAAGCCGGCAAAAAAATTTGCCGCCTCGCGGGGGAACCGGAGAGACGGCGCAGTGTATCTGCATATGTAAGGGGACAAGATTATCCATAGCCTGCCAGTTTGTCGAGAGCCGAAGCGCACAGGCCAACGACAAAATGTCACACGTGTTTAGCGTCGTAATGCTCGACGGCGACAGCGCTGACAACGTGAGGGCCTTACGGAAGGCCGCGCAGGATGGCGATTTCTTTGGTCGCTTCTTTATCGCGTCACCTGATTTTGAGTTGGCCAATTTTACGGTTGATGAACTTGTGAATTCGGTATTGACGCTTGCCTTTCTCAACGGTGGTGACACGATTACGGCAGAAGAGATTTTGCCTCTCGTACGCGGCGTGAAATCGGTGAAGGAATTCTTCGCGGCCCTGGAGACCATCAATTTAACTGGCGTTGCAAAAGGCGCGGATTGGGGTGCGAAATTAATGGAACATGCAATTGGCTACCCGGAGCTGCCACAAGGGCATGAGCATGCCGGAAAATTTCGTCCTGTGATTGAGGCGGCGCGGATTATGATTTCTGCGCAGGACGCTGGATACGTCCGTTCTCTAGAACGGTTTGTAGTTGATCCTGGTACTGGTGAGCTTCGTGAGAAATAGATTGGCCCCCCACAGAATGGGGTGCTTACGGTGTTTCGGATCGGATCATTCGCGGATCATGATCTCATCGAGAAAAGCCTTGGCGGTGAGGATACGTATGCCTTCATGGGTGTCGAGGGCGCGGAGGTCCTTGTCGCCGGTGACAATGAAATCGGCCTTTGCGGCCATGGCTGCGGCGATGACATGGTCGTCATCGGGATCACGGCAAACAGGGCCTATGTCCGGCATGTCGGTAACCATGAAAGCGAGGTCACCCATTAGCTCCTTGCACCAGGCCTGTGCGGATTCGGGAGAATATCCATAAGAATTGCGCAGGCGCGGATTCATCAAAGAGCGGCGGGTTTCCTCAATCAGGATCGGGGAGATATGGAGCATATAGCGTCCCTGTTCGGCCAGGGCGAGAACCTCGCCGGGCGGGGAACGGGGAAACAAGAAGGCACTGACCAGCACCGAGGCATCAACGACGGCGCTCTTCAGCATAGTTTCTTCGCTCTTGATCGACGACGGCTTGTATTTCGGCCTCCTGCTCCGGTGTGGGGCCGCGACGGTCAACGGTGACAGGGCGGAGCAGAATTCCCGCTTTGGTCACCTCGGCTTCGAGATAGTCACCTTCCTTGAGGCGTGCGGCCTGGCGGATTTCGAGCGGCAGCGTGATCTGTGCCGCGCGGCGCAGTCGGACCAAGGTCATCTCCGTATCTCCCGTATCGCCGGAATCGCTCATCTTCTAAGACTTTCGTAAATTCGTTTAATCTTATTTTATTATATTACGAATCTCGTATAATTGCAAATTTATGGGATTTCTGGGAATCAAAAACGGCGGCTCCGAAGAACCGCCGCTCAACACCTTATATATAAGGTGATTTATGCTGACTTGTATCGGTTGCGCCGCATCCACGCAAATCCGGCCAATCCACTACCGAACAGTGCAAGGGTGGCAGGTTCGGGCATGGCGGTTGGACGGGTTAGATTCGCAATATCGAAAAGACTGTCATCACCGAACCGGATGGAATCGAGGCCGGTAGTTGAGGTCAGAAATTGATCGACCGATAGGATTTGAGCGCCTGAGGGAAGCTCGATCCGTAGGTCGTCATTTGCGAAGCTAAAGAGCAGGTCGCCAAACACCACGCCGTCGGGCAGATCGAGGATATCGGTACTGGCACCGCCAGTTTCGATGATGGTGTGAACGTCTCCGGCGACAGCAGTTGGGGCCACAGCATAGATATCGTTGCCAGCACCACCAATCGCGGTGCCGTCACCGCCATCAAGCGATAGAAAATCATCACCGGCCCCGGCGTCGATAAAATCCAGTCCGGTTGAAGCGGTAATGGTATCGGCGAAGGGGGAGCCGAAGAAGATGTCATTGCCCGCACCGCCGGTCATGATCACCGCCATATTCGACAGGCTGGCATCGACAACATCGTTGCCGCTGCCTGCGAAGATCGCCCCGATATTGAGGAACGATCCCGCGTCGAAGAAATCCGCCTGATTGGTCATCGAGATAATGTCGAATCCGCCCAGACCGTCATAAGTGGCGTTGTTAAAATTGAACGTGCCGTTGATGGGAACGGACACGCCCGACGGGCTGATCAGTGTCGTGTTGACCGGTGTGCCGGGCGTCCCCGAGAAAGCGAAGAAGTCGTTCGCGGGCGTGCCGATGATGGGCATGGCCGATACCATATAAGGAAAGGTGACAAGAAGCGACGCCAGGAAAGCTTTAGTAATCACGCGCATTGTTGAATGTCTCCGACAAACAGTGATAGGATAACCCCTCTATTGACGCGTGTACTAAAGGGAACCTTTATGTCGCAATTTTCATATGATTGGATTTTTGTTATAAATTCTATAATCGAGCGCGGGACTCTAGGAAATCCGTTATTTGTATCCGGTTATCGTCACTTTCGCCGTATCCGACAAAAAGGTTCCTTTTTGTCATGACCAAGATCGGCTATGCGCGCGTCTCAACGGACGAACAGACCCTGTCGCTACAGCTCGATGCGCTGGAAGCGGTAGGTTGCCATTCAGTTTTTACGGATCGCGGCGTATCTGGCGGTGTCCCACCGCGTGATCGCGCCGGATTCGTGGCGGCCCTCGATCACCTAGAGCCCGGCGCGACCTTTGTTGTCTGGAAAATGGACCGGCTCGGGCGAAGCCTTGGTGGCATTATCGATACGATCGATGGTTTCAAGGCCTTGGACGTTGAATTCGTGAGCCTGACCGAGAGCATCGATACGTCACTTGCCACGGGCCGCGCGTTTTGGCAGATAATTGGCGTGATGGCCGAATTGGAATGCAATCTCATTAGCGAACGCACCGCCGCTGGCATGGCAGCCGCTCGTCGACGTGGTAAAAAATTGGGACGACTGAAGGTGCTCAACGCTGAACAAATCGCTGAGGCGCGGAAGAAAATGGAGCGCGGTGTAACGCTGGCCTGTCTGGCTCGTAGTTATCGCGTCAATGCAAGAACGTTGAGTCGAGCACTCCAAGCTGGAGGGCAGTGATTGATCATAAATTTTTCTCCCCTAGTCGGAGTGCAGGGAAGCGACTGCTAAAAGGGAAACAGCATGCCCCGCCAGGCCGACGAATACGCGTAAGAACAAATTGTAATACACGAAACTAGGGGTTGTTAGACTCTCAAAGATTGTGTTATGTGTAATTTTAACAACGCGATCCAATTTGGTGTCGCGTGAAGCTCAAAACATCTCTGACGGGGAATGAGATTGACTGGGTGTCGACCGAATACGGTCGCCGCTAGCCGGTTAACTCGATTCGTGGGAGGTGTCGATGGCAACGCGCAAACTACATTTCATTGTTGTGGCGTAACTGCCCAGGTGCCTCA
>JAAXGF010000292.1 GCA_012267605.1 Alphaproteobacteria bacterium
TGAGGCACCTGGGCAGTTACGTTCCGACAATTTATTGCCGATATGGACGTTGTCGCCAACTCAATGTGGAAAATTTGAAAATGCATCCGACCCAAAGGTGTAATTTTCAGGCCTTCGGAATAATCCGGTGTTTCTTCCACACGGATCTAAGCTCGGGGTAGTAGAATTTCGCCAAACGCGTTGGTGAGACCCCTAGAAAGTAAAGTGTATGGATAATTATCCATTTGCCGACAATTGCAATCGGGTGGCGACCCTCAAAGCGCCTTGAAGATGTGATTAAGGCGGGATCCGTGATGCAACAGGTGATGCCATGGCGTTCTAGCCGGCGGGTAAAATCGAAATCTTCCATCAGACAAATAGTGCGCACGCCTCCGATTGCGTCATAGGCCTTTCGCCGGACATAAACACCCGAATCGCCGTAGCAGACTCCGTATTTACGAATCCAAGCGTAGAATCCCGTTAGCCAACGGCTAAATGAATCCTCACCCGAGAACACCAAACGAAAATTACCGCCCACGATTTCCGGTTTCTCATTCAGGGTCCGAACAACTTGCCGCAACCCTCCCCCGGGAATTTCGCTATCGGCATGAAGGAACAGCAAAATGTCAGCTGTCGCCCGCGCGGCGCCAGCGCGTAGCTGGGTCCCACGGCCCGGGGCCGAAGAGATTATTGTGGAGGATCCTTTGGGTAGACAATGCAGCGTACCGTCGCGGCTGCCTCCGTCAACCACGATAATTTCATGCGGCAGATTCTCGTGAGACAGACTCAAAACGAGTTTCCGCAAGTTTTCTGCTTCGTTCAAGGTAGGAATGATTAAGGATATTAGCGGAACGTTTTTTGCCTGAGAGTTTCGCCGCGAACCGGACATGGGGACCAGCGGCTTACGCGTTTTCGTCTAACAGTCCAATGGCATGAAACGCGCGCTCATGCCGAAGCCAGCGCCGGTCAATCCGTCGTTTGCCAAGCCGAACAAAGTGCGACATCGACGTTCGTCTGGTTTGGGTGTTGGCGCCGATACACTGGTGCCAAAGTGCCTTTACCCAGTTGTAGATGGCGCGCCGTTCATCCTTGGGAAGAGACGATAGGGCATGACGAAGAAAGCGGGTTCCAAACGCGACGTGCCGAGCTTCATCTCGGGCGATTCGCGAATTGATTTGCCGGAGCAGGGGACAAGGAAGAAAGTCCGTCAACGACCTTTGAATGCCGACGGCTTCGCCCTCTAGCACGACATGAAAAGCGACCATCAACCCGTACGGTGAGCCGCGCCAACACCGCGCGCCTTCGCGAACCGCCGCCAGCCCCTCGTTCATCCGCTTCATGTCGCCCAGGCGTCTTAAGTACTCGAGATAAACCCGTGCGTGACGTTCCTCGTCGGCAATCTGAGTCGTGAGAAATCGGCGGGCCTCAAGAGAATCGAGTTGACCTGAGATCTGTTGGCAAACGTTATGGGTTAGACGTTCTGCATGGTAGAGCTGACTAACCGTGTCGACGTATATCTGGCGCGATAGCCATTTGGGCGCAACCAGATCCGCCCGCCAGTCAATTGATGACTCCAACGTCCATTGGTTTCGCAGGGCGGACCGATGCAACACCCGCAGCGACTTCGCGGGCGTTCTATCACTTAAAAAATTTGGTCCGTTCAATTGATATCGCTGTGAAAGCGGATGTCACCGATCATGCTAATACTATGGCCCTTGGTATCGTCAGCGTCGGCGGAAACAACGATGTGGGATGGCAATGTCGCCGTAGTGCCGAAAGCGCGTTCAAAGTCAGCAGCAACGTTTACTTCTTCCGGCACCCAGGTTCCAATTTGCGATTCTCCCGGTCGAAGGAGGAACAAGACGCCGTCTGGTCCTGAATATGGGTTTGGCAGCATGTCCCCACGCTCACCAATTCCGCCCCACACGTAGGTTATCGACTTGCCACTTATCGGCATATGAACGAACGCCGCAACAGCCGCATCAGCAATCCGAGTAAAGATATTCACCTCTTCGGGTGGATCGGGAAACAGGACATGCACCGCCAAAGGACGATCATCACCCCCCTTCAAATTGAGCTTTGTTGGCCCGATGGATGATTCCTCCACCTTCCACCGCCATGAAAGATTTTGTTTGTTTCGATCATCATGGGGAATTTCCCGATATAAGAATCCAGCGCTTTTTCGTGCCGTAACCTGGATGTCACCATTCTCCATGCCACGAAACTGAGTTTTATCTCTTTCGCTGAAGGAATAAATCTTCCAACCGAGTTGTCGGAGATCGCTGCTCATCGACAAAGCAATGACGGCCGACGGAAATCCAGCCATGAGTAGAGAACACGCGAGAACAGCCGCCAGGGGGCGGAACGCAATTTTCATTCACTTTTTCTCCCAAATCCCGAATCGCAAACCCATTTCACGAAGTTACCGACTGTATGTACAGCAGCGGGGGACACGGAAACTAACAGAATCGGACACGGACTGCACGCCGATTCACCAAAGATTGAGTAATATTTGTCCGTGGCCCAAAACGATTGGCAAAGACGACGGTCAGATCACCGGTGCCGGGTGGTGGAAAATATACTCGTTGATATGAGGGATATAGTAGTTGCTCAGCGAATTGCATCGAGATTCGTAGTTTCTCATGGTATCACTTAGCGCTGTCGGTCGCCGCCACGAAGTACGCGAGGGGCAACCCGGGTTCTAGCGTAAATCTCCCGGAACAGCTCGCCGCAGACAATTGTGTTGCCTCGTGGTTTTAAGTTTTACGGAACGGAATGGAGAGTTGGTCTGGTGTTTGCCGAGGCTTTTCGTATCAGTGTTTGGCTCGGTTTGATCGCTATCGTCGCGGTAATTGCCGTTCGTGCACCGTTCGCGGCAACCGACACCATCGGCATCGCCTCTGAATTGACGTCGTTGAGATGGGCGATCGACGACGCGCACGACCGGCTTGATCGGGCAGAACAGTTCGACGACTTCAGGTCGAGCAAGCTTCACTATTCAATTCGAGACGTGCGAAAGGCGCTCAATTCGCTCGGAAAGCGATTGCGCCGCGCAGAGCGCAGCGGTGCTGCTCTGCAGGGGTTGGAAGGGGACATAGAGAATCTAGCCAAGTTTATCGAAGAGTTTCGTGATCTGAATTCTGAATTGGAATCCGCCAAAGGTGAGGAAGATACGCGGGCCGCCCGCCGCAGCTTGGCGAAAATGTCCCGAAAACTGAAATCAATGGAAAAGCGAATATTCGGATCTGAAAGCGTCGCTGTCGAAGACCGGGCAGACGTACCTCGACGCGCGGAAACACCGTCGGGGTCGATGTCAGCCCCGAGTAGGGATCAGTCGAGTTTGGATCAAAGCGCCACGGCAGTTACGGGACACCCCGGTAAGCCTGATTTTGTGGTCTCAAAGATTGATTTTTGGCGGCGATCCGGTCTCCTGGGTGGAAAATTTTTGGGTATTTACCCCTATGTGAAAAATTTGTCGGCCGGTCAGACGGAAAACCCGATCCGAGTTGAAATCAACTATGACAAACCGCGTGCGTGCCGTCTGCAAGGGGGAATTGGCCCGCATCAGGAACTGCGAACAAAGGAGCCTTGCGCGTATCTACCGGAAGATACTCGGGGGCCTTCGAAGCAGATGAAGTTTCGCGTTATTTTGGATGCGGGTGGAATGGCGACCGAAGGTCGGGTGGACAATAACGTTTGTATCGTTACCTACACCCCGACTCGAGCTGACGAGGGAACATTTCCCTGCGTAAGGGGAGGAACCTGATACTACAACAAGGGGCTTAGGCGCGTATTCGCTATGTCGGAGGCTAGACATCGACAAGGGGCAGGGCATCGACAAAGATTGAGCTGGGAGAAACATTATGGAAGTCGTCAGTCTAATTGCCTTGAGTATGGGTGCCGCATGGGCGAGTGGAATCAACCTGTACGCTGCCGTGCTTACCTTGGGGCTCATGCAAAATTTCGGTGTGGCGGAGTTGCCACCCGATATGCATTTCCTGGGGAACCCGCTGGTGATTGGGGCCGCTGGCCTCATGTATTTCGTAGAATTCTTTGCTGACAAGATTCCCGCGCTCGACACCACCTGGGATTCCATCCATACGTTTATCCGCATACCGGCGGGAGCAATTCTGGCTTCCCAGGGAATGGCCGAGATGGGTCCGGAAGCGGAACTTATTGCTGGTCTTCTTGGCGGTACCCTGGCGACAGCTACCCACGCAACAAAAGCGGGCAGCCGGGCCATGATCAACACGTCACCCGAACCATTCTCGAATTCGATCGCGTCGATCACAGAAGACGTCGCGGTGATTGGGGGTCTTTGGACGGCCTTGTCTTACCCGTGGGTCTTCGTCGTTGCGCTTGCCCTGTTCGTATTGCTTTTGGTTTGGCTGTTACCCAAGCTATGGCGCGGGATCAAACGGGTGTTCGCGTTCATCCTCCGCTTGTTCGGCAAGGCGCCGGAGCCTGTGTCGGCCTCACCATCGGTGCCACCGCCAACCGATACGCATTCCAGCGCTGCACCGCCGGTCCCGCCACCGGCAGTTGAAACACATTCAAGCCCACCGCCGCCACCACCACCGACGAACCGAGAAACTTAGCTCGTTTTTCGGTACTGAGTTTAGAAGTTGAGCGCTCCAATTTTCGGCGCCTGATGTTGGGGCGGCTGCGTGCCGTCCGCCGCTCAATCGCGATGTGCGATATTCAGTAAGTCGCGGACAGCACTCAGAATGCTGCCGAATTCAAAGATCCAAAAAATGTGAAGCGCATTGATTTACCGCATTGATCTCTCTCGAATCGCGCACATATCATTTTAGAATAGTACGGTGGGTACGCTGGTTCGCTTCTTTTCCGTATTTATTGGCCGCGAAGTGGACAAAATAATAAATTGAGTGCCAGCGTACCGATGATCGTCCGTAGAGCGGGAGAACTGCTTTGAGCGAGGCATCATCATGAAACGCATTTTTGCAGCGATTCTAGCTCTATTTTGTGCGGCACCACAGGCGTTTGCCACCGATTGGAATGCGTTACGCGGCGGGGACGCAGATTGTCCCCATTGCTGGCCACTGGAAATCGATAAGCTTGCCGCGATGATGTCCGACGACGTTCTAAGGGATCTGATGTGTCGTTTGTCCTCGGAACGTTATACGGCTGGTGCGCTTAGTCGTGCTCTTAATCTTCCAGAGACCCAGATTCTAGGGCGAATTGACACGCTACGTGAATGGGGGCTGGTGCGGTGGGAAACGCCCCTTCAAAACGGCGGAATCCCTTCCAAACCGCACAAGGTCGTCGGGGCAGCTCCGGGTAAAGGCAAAAAAACTTTGCGACGCTGGTCGGAACGATACTGCCGCAACGACGGCGCTTGCGGAATGGACGACCATTTTTCAAGAGTTGCCGCCGATTACAACAGTCTTCGTTACACGGACATGGAGCCGATCCGGTATCTGAAAGACAGATTTGCCGGCCTGAATTATACAAAGGGAATTGATATCGGCTGTGGAGCCGCCCGGTATTCCTTACTGCTGCTTCAGAATTTGCCAAATCTCAAGTTGGTTTGCGGTGACGTCAATGAGGAGATGATAAGGGTGGCAGAAAAATACCTGAAGGATCACGGACAAGACAGCTACTACACCCAGAAAATCGGTGCCAACCAACTTTCGTTTACGCCCGGCTCGCTTGATTGTATCTTCATGTTCAATACAATTCATCACATGGACGCGGTTCAATTCTTGAATGGGGCCGCGCCACAATTGAAAACGGGGGGAAGAATATTTGTTTATACGCGGTTCAACAAACAGAACGCCAACTCGATATGGGGAAAATATTTTCCCAAGTTCATGGAGAAGGAAACACGTCTGAGCGATCGAGAGCGGGTGCAGCAATGGGCGAAGTGTTTGAAAGGACTGACACTGGAAGATATTCGCTATTTCACCTACAAGCGCATTTCCACGATTGACGACCTCGTGCACCGGGCAGCCAATCACAATTACTCAACATTTGACCTTTATGAACCGGACGAATTCAAGGAGGCACTTTTCCAGTTCCAGGCCCGTCTCAAGCTGGAATTCCCAAATCCCGATCACGTGGAGTGGGAGGCCGGAAACGTCATGTTGGTTTTCCGGCGTATTATCGAACCCGATAAGGAAAAGTTAGAGGTCAAAAAATAAAACGATCTTTTCAGATTTCCAGGTTCGAGGGAATTGTGTGGTGAACGCGAGGGACGTGCATTTCCCACTGTCTAACCCTCAGCTTAACTCTGGCAAATTTTCTTCAACGCCTGCCAGGCACGGTTGCTCATCGCCTGATTTCCACCGCCGGCGTAGGATTCGGCCTTTTCCGCCCGCTCACCGCTGTTGGGGTGGGTCGAAAGAAATTGCGGCAGATCCGCCATTTCCGGATGCGTCCCTTCCAGCCGGTTGAAAAACGCCGCCAACCCATCGGCTCGCAAGCCGGCGTCCTCGAGGATGCGGAACGACAATTCGTCGGCCTCGGCCTCGGCTTGGCGGCTGTAAGACAAGAAAAGCAGTGTTCCAGCCAGGCTTGCCGCGATTTCGGAACCCATCCCCCCGCCGCCCATGGCATCTAGCACAGCAAACGTGCCGAGATTTCGAATTAACGATTCGGTGGGATGACGCTCGACCACATGGGCCATTTCGTGGGCCAACACGGCGGCAAACTCGTCTGACGACTCAGCAAACTCTAATAGGCCATTGAAAACCAATACAAACCCGCCTGGGGCCGCGAACGCGTTCACTTCGGAAATATCGACAACTTGAACGTCGAAACGGAAATCACCCGTGTGCGGGCCAGAGAGTGTCGAGACCAGATCGTCCAAGGCGCTCGCTCCAGTAGCATTGGTGCAGGTTTTTCCACCATCGCCTTCGCTGGCAAAACTCATGGTCAGTTGCTCGACGACGATTTCGCCAAGCGCGCGCTCCCAAGGCTCGGGTATCATCGCGGCTGTCCAGGGGACAATTCGCGGCACCAAGAACGCGACAGCGAGTACGACGAGAAGACCGCCGGCAATCCACGCCGAGGCCCGTGCCACGGTTCTCGTCGTGACCCGATGATGGCTTAAATGGGGACTGTGCCGCTGCAAACAGGGCAGGGCACTTGGGTCGGCGATGGTGAGACGGGCGCCTTTGGTGGCGCGGCAAGAGAGACGGACCGGCTGGCCGGGCTCGACCGCGTCGACCAAATAGATTTCGTCGTAGCGCCACAGATCGAGGGATTTTCCCGACTCGTCCGCAAGCGCGATGCCGCTTGCCCGCAGCGTGGCGATCACACGGTGCCGGGCCGCCGATTGGCCATCGAAGAAATCGGCCTTGAAGGTGAGGTCAGAGGCCACCGACATCGAGGAAATCCGCAAGACCCTCGGCGCGCCTCGGCGTATCACTCGCATCTTGGGCGACCGCGTCGAAATCCTCCTCGCCGACGATAGTCAGTCGAGAACAAAGGAGGCGCAAGAAACGCTGAACAACCAAAACGTTGTATAAGATCGTCGCGATCATCAATAATATAACAATCGATCCAATCATAATTATCGTATGGAATATTATGGAAACAAACTCCTGTACATCTTTAACAGTACCTTGTTCTCCTCCCGCGGCCATACCAATTAAATTTTGACTGCTGCCCACGATCAGTAAGCCGATCAAGAATAGAGCGATTAGAGACACGATGTAGAGAAAATAGATCCCGAGTAGGTTTTTGCCCGATATATCCAATGAAAACCGCAGATTGCCGAAACGGGTATGCGCGGCGACGTAATTGAGTTGGCGTGCCTTGTACCAGAAATAAGACAATCCCAGTGTCGGCAGAAACAGGAAATAGTTGAGCATCCACCGGCCCATGAGGTCACCGGCTCGGCCATCAAACTGAAATGTTCGGTTGCCCATGAGGGTATTGTTCATCCGGTAGTGTTCGAGGCCGATGTGCATCATCGGCATGGCGACGCCCATGGAAATGAAGGCCAAAAGCAAATAGCCCATCCACAACACGCCGTAGCGCGCCGCCGATCCGATCTGGGCAAAGCGGATGCCGCGCCAAAGGGTACGGCTCAACCGGTAGCGCCGGGCACGGTAAATGGCGACGCCAATCAAGAAGAAGATCGCGAGCATATAGATAACTTCTAGGATGGCGGATGTAATTGGGAATGCTTCGCCGTAGAACTCGATAAAAACGCTATAAGTTAGGATAATTGGCGCGAAAATTGCGAAAACGATGACAAACCCGGTGAATAGTTCTTTTCCGGTACCGGTATATTCAAATGCGTCGCCGTTAAAGGCGACATGGCGCCAAAGGTATCGGCGCACCCGGGTCTTGCCCCAAAATCGATAAATTCCGAGTGTGACGAGGTTCAACAGTGAATTGACCGCGACGATCCGCGCAAGCGCACCGGTAATCCCATCGTAGGAGATATGCAGGGTGGGGAGGTCCGCATTCTCTGGCACGCCGGAGGAACCGGTGGAATGCCCTTTTCCGTCCTTTATCAAATCGACCATTGAAAGTGCCTTAGTTGTTTGGAAACCAGCGGACACTAACCCACGGGTGTAAACAAATCATGCAGGCGATCGCCGCGAAATAGCAGCAAAATTTTTCTCAAGGGAAGTTCGAGAGTGAATCATTAGGATCGAATTATCTGAAACTAAAGAAATTCTCCCTTGATTCCGCGCCCGCAAATTGTTGTGCTCGCTTGGCCGTCATAACATTGAAGCCAAAGAATCCCGTCATACGCGGGCTTGACCCCTTGCTGTCCGGTTTAAAATTCTGGAAGCGCCGCATGGCATCAATGCAATTGGTGTCCAAGTTTCGAGAGGCGATTCGGATTCGGACAGCGATTCACGAACCGCCGGGGAACAGTTGCCGCCAGGCTCTTCAACATCTTGAGGCCGCACGTAGCCGCTCATCCACATCACAACCCGTCATCCACGTGCTTGACACGTGGATCCATCCTTCAGCCGCACCGACGATTGTTTGGAACGGTACTGTCGTACGGATTTGAGACACCACCGTTACACCTCGCCAGGAAGCGAATAAAACGGTAGAGCGCGGGGCGGTGATGGATCGCCGTGTCAAGCACGGCGATGACGGAGAAAACGAAAACGAGTATGCCAGCAGCATCTTTCACAGTAGCCACAAATTTAAGCCAAACACCGGTGAGTATAGCCCGCGTATGACAAAGGAATAGATAGATCGCGTGTGGCCTGAATGGCTGGAAGCAGGGATTCCGTTCAGGCGAGGGTCTGGTGCAATTCGTCGAGTGCCTGGTCTTGCCAGTGATAACCCATGTCGTCGACTTCGGCCTTAGCGTCGCTGTAGGCCTTGTAGGCTGCTTGCGCATTTCCTTCTTGGTGGTGGAGCCAGGCTTCCTCGATCAAGGCATCACAGAGATAAAGCCGCATGCCGGAGGGCTCGGCGATGTGGCGCGCCTGCTTCAAATCGTCCCACGCACCCCTGAAATCCCGCTGCGTCCGCCGGAAAGCGGCGCGGGCGATATGGCCCCGTGGGATATGATGTCGCGTTCCAGCCTTCTGCAGGTCATGAACGGCCTCATCGAATTTTGCACGGGCGGCTTCATCCCCAAGACGGGCGGCGATTTGGGCCATATTGAGGCGGTTAAGAGCAATCGTTAGCAAATTGTGTGGTACCCATTTCTGAAGTGCTGCCCGCACCCGTTTGGCCAAGCCGGGAAGCGTCGGCGGTGGTTCGGTGTGGAGTAAAAATGCAGCGAAATAGAAGAATGCCAATGGACGGAAAATGACAGCTTCGGGATGTTCATGGGTCTGCCGATGTTCGGCTTCTTCAAACAGCGTTTTTGTCTGCTGCAAGTTGCCTTGCATCGCTAGAATATTGGCGTGGAGGACGCGACAGGTGAATTGATCATACTTGTGCTCTGTCTTGTCCATAAAATCTACCGTGTCTTTTGCTTGCTTCAGCGCGGCATCCACTTCGCCGTGCTGAAGCAGGAGTTTGCTCAAATTCAAACTGTTCTTAGCGGCATTCCAGTAGTCTTCAAGCTCGATACTTAAAGCGATCTGGTGCTCGAAAGGGCCCTGGGCTTCCTTGAGTCGCCCCAACGCTTGCAGGGCGAAACCGGCCGAATTTAGGAGATATCCCTGATCCTGTTTGGATACCTCTTGCAGCGGCGCCTGCTGCCAACCGCCGGGAAAGAAGGCGGCGAGCGCGGCCAAATCGGTGCTGTATAGACCGAGCTGTGTCGTCCCATAGGCGCCGCCGCGTTCGATGCGCCGTTGATAGACTTCGGTCAGGGCCTCCTGGGCGCGGCCAGCGGCGACGCCGTGGTGGAGCGATTGGTACAGTGGCATCAGGCCGGCCTCGCCATCCGGTAGGTCGTCTTTTGGAATCTTTCGGAAATAGTCGAACAGACGAGAATGGGCCTGTTTCCAGGCCTCAGATCTGTCTTCTTTAAGCCGCGCGCCGAAATGTTCGCGCACCAGCGGGTGACCATCCACCGTTTCCCTTTCAGGCCGGGTGATCAACTTTAGCTTTTCGAGACGCGTGAGCGCATTGTCGAGCGGCGAAGCTTCCGAACCATGGAATGGTTCCGTGAGACCAACAATTGCCGGCTCGGCCACAACCGCTTGCAGCGCGGCCATGGGAGCAGGGCGATCGAACAGGCCGAGAAGATGGAGCGTCGCGGTCTCGGCGCCCTCTAATCCAAACCATTCCGCATAGGCCTGCAGCATGGCCTTGGCCTTTTCCGAGCCTGCTAAATTGCCATAGAGCAGTTTCACTTGATCGCGCTTGTGGATGTCGCCGTCGCCAGTCACGTCGACCAGATAGCGCCCGAGCAGGACGAGGCCGAAGGCGTGACCTCCCATTTCCTCAGAGGCCTGTATCATCTCCTCCGATGGTCCGGTGACACCAAGGGAAGCGAGCAATTCGGCGCCGTCCTCAGGTTTCAACGTTTGAACATCTACATGGGTTACGGCAAACCCTTCGTCAGCCGCCAGTTCCGCCAAGCGTTGGCGAGAAGTAACGATTGCCAGGCCATTCCAAGGATGGCTGGCAAGCCGGTTGACAAAGTCACCTATGACGCGGTCATGGAAACGTCCGGCATCGGTGTGCCCCGGCGGATTTTGCAGCGGTTCCACTCCGTCCAGCACCAGGATCATGTTCTCCTGGCACACCAACTCCAGCGCCTTTTCCGCCTTAGCGTGAGAATCATAACTCTCGGGATTTTCGCCAAAGCTGCGCAACAGGTCGGAGAAAAAGCCTTCCGAACTAGTAATCTGACCCTTGGAGCCTTGGGAATAGAACGACCAGGTGAAGATGCGCTGTGCCCCGGCATAGGGCTTGGGCTTCTCGTTCTTCAGCTCCGCCAGCCAACGCGACACCAAGAATGACTTGCCGGTTCCGCCCTCGGCAATCAAGGCGACGATGTTGCGGTTTTCGCGATTGGTCCACTCCTCCGTCAACAGCGCCTTTTCTTCGGTACGGCCAATGAGTTTCGAGGAATGGGGAGTAGGGAGCCGATGAATCTCAAAGCGATTAGGGTCGGAAGTGGTCGCTGGTTGTGCGAAGGGGGGCTCGGATCTGCTGGGATGGCTATTTGTCTGGACTTCGTCGAAGTCCGGCTCGATCTCGGGGGCTGTTGATGGGGTTATGAATTCTTCCAGCCTCGATCGGGCTTCATTTTTGTCACAGTCGGTTAAATCAAGCCCTTTCAAATGCCCTACCAACTTTGGTAATTCACAAGGGCGGATCACCACGGGCGCCAAGAATCCATCCTGACCTTTTGGGTCGTCCCAATAGGCGGCCAACAGCTCGGATTCTGAGTATTCCGCTTCGATATAATCCGGTGAGAAGACACCAATGAGGTGGTCGCATTCCTCCAGTCTTCTTTTCATCCATTTTGCGATGCTTTGGCCGGCGCGAAGCTCCCACTCATGGACAAATGCTATATGGCCGAGCTTCTTCAGCGTCCAGCCGATCCATTGAGCCTTCTGGCTGTCTTTGCTCGTGTAGCTGATGAAGTATTTGGCCATGCCCCCGCCTCGGCACTGTCTTTCGTTGTAACTATACACAAAGTTGAAGAATCACGAAGGCAGCCAACCGATACCGTTTGGTTTTTTATGAAACGAGGGACCGAGCGTGGGGCGCTCATGGATCCTCGTATCGAGTACGAGGATGACGATAAAGGAAGAAATACAAGGATAACGAGGGAGGAGGTACGAGAACGAGGGGTGTAAGGAGCATGAGAATGGCGCGGTGGGGTGGCGACTGCGACCATTTAACTGGCCGCGATGCGATCGAAAATTCTAAATGCCGTGGCGAACTACCCCTTTCGTTCCCTGATTTTCTTTTTCATCCCCGCGTTTTTTTCCGTCATCCACGTGCTTGACACGTGGATCCATCAGTCGGTACGCGTGTCCGTCCCCTTGCGGATGTTGCTCGACGAGCTTTGCCACCATCTCGAAGCCGACCGGCGTGGCCTTCGGCAAGCCCACTTGACCTTGTTCCGGGTCGATGGCGCCGGCCGCCGCCTGACCGTGGGCACGGCCCGAGCCACCCGTGACGCGGCACATCTAGCGCGTTTATTGGCCACCCGAATGGAAGGTTTCCAGTGCGGCTTCGGGGTCGATGCGATGACTCTGGCCGCTGGCCAGACGGAATGCCAACCCACCGTGCAACCGGCGTTGCTGGGCGCGCCGGGGGAGGAGGCGAGCTTGGCGGCACTGGTCGATCGCCTTGCCAACCGTTTGGGTCCGGGGCGGGTATTCCGTATGGTGCCGCGCGCGAGTCATGTGCCGGAGCGCGCCGTGGCGCGCATTCCCGCCATGGCGCCCCCGGTGGCATCGTCTTGGCGCCGCGAGGTATGCCGTCCGCCCCGTCTGTTTCCGCGCCCCGAGTCGATCGAGGCCACGGCTATGGTGCCGGACGCACCGCCAGTGCGATTTCGTTGGCGTGGCCGGGCGTATCGGGTGGTTCACGCCAGCGGGCCCGAACGGCTGGCCGCCGAGTGGTGGCATATGGCGGCTTTTGACAGCCATGACTATCGCGACTATTACCGGCTGGAAGATACCGACGGCACCCGCTTTTGGGTTTACCTTTAGGGCCCCTACGGCGGTGACCGGCAAGCGGCTTGGTATATGCACGGCTTGTTCGCCTGACCTCGCGCCTTAAAGCGCCGATCTTATTTTTTTATTTTATGTATTAGAAAAATATCTTAACTCATTATTTTAAAATAAAATTACTGAAGCGATACGGGAGTATGAACATGCGGATTATCGGTGGTGTCCTGTTCATCCTCGTGATGGCTTTCGCCAATCTCTCGGCGCTGGCGGAAAGCTATAAATACAAAAGAGAGGATCTTGAGAAACTCAAAACAACCGGGAATTGCGTTAGCTGTTACTTACGCGGCGCCAAGCTGAACGGATTGGATCTGAGCGGCGCCGATTTGAAGATGGTCAAGCTGAATAAAAGCAATCTCACGGGCGTGAATTTGAGTGGCGCCGATCTCTTTGCCTCCGATTTCACGAACGCCAAAATGCGCGGGGCTAATTTGAGCGGCGCCAATCTCCACGCTGCCTATCTCCGTGGCACCGATCTGCGGGAAAGCGATTTGAGCGGCACCAATCTCGAAAACGCCGTGCTTCTCAACGCCGATTTGCGGGGTGCCAACCTGGGGGGCGCGAGATTTTGCCACACCGTCATGCCGGACGGTCGCAAAATCAAGGGTACGTGCTGAGGCACCCATCCGGTAGTGCATCGACCCAAACGGAGGCGAGGGAAAATCCCCGGAATTCCTGACCGGGCGAGGTGAGGGCGCGGGCGGCATGACGGCCTATGCCGAGCTACAAGTCACCAGTAATTTCAGCTTCTTGCGGGGCGCTTCCCACGCCGACGAATTGGTGACGGCTGCCGCCGAGGCGACAACGACGGACCAAAGCCTGTCTATCGCCAAAGCGGTCATTTCGACAGTCACGGCGCTGGCCACAAGAGACTTCGGACCATCAATAATGGCTGAGTTACCCAAGAGGCCTGTGTGCCCGACCTACACTGCCACAAAAATTTTTGATCCCTTCGTCGACAACGAATGGAAACCCATAAATGCGTTCATTGCGGCAAATGGGGGGAATTTAGAATTGCATTCGGAATATGATACCGGCGTGAATCGCGAGGTGCCGACATGCTTTGAAACAGACAAGCTCAAACAGTGCATTGAAAAGGTTGCACCGGGGTTGCTCTATCGGCAAAAAGGACCCGCCGTCATCGTGATCGGCGAAAGGGTGGGCAGCAAATTCGTCGCAAAAACGACCGAATATGTGATGTTACCCCAAGGTGGCCCAGTCTCGTTGTTGCCAATACAAGGAGGACCCTTTGTCACGACGAAATTCGAGTATGACTTCGAGAATGGTCAGCCGACCCGATTGAAGGTCGACCGACCTTCCGAACTGCTCGCGCTAGCCCAGTTTCCACTCGAGGTAGCAAAAGCGATAATATCGACCCCGACTGACCTATTGAAACTGAAGGTCGATTATTCGACGCAACAGAAAACACTGCTCGAGGCGCAAAAGGCCATCATCGAGACTCAACAGGGCATCATCGAAGCGCAGGAGAACTTAGATGCAGCGGAGAATCCATAACCTCGTTTCCTTACTTCGGCAGCCGTCATGGAGACGTATGTAGACTGTTTCGTGCGTTGAATAAAACGGGTGGATTAATAGAGTGGAGTCCGGCGGCGACATCAGGGATTCTACTTATGGTGTATCTTCCGAAGCATGTGGATTTTGCGCTGTACATGGCGTCTGGTCGCCACTGTACTGCCACCTGGATCCGTTTACGTTAAATCTTATATTGTCCGAGGTGACAAACTCGGCCAGAAATAAGATGTCGGCGCGGTCGAGATCTTACGCCGGGCCTACTACTAGTGCGGCCTTCGAAGTTCGATCAGTTTACATTCCAAGTGCCTCGATTGAGCAGTATCGGCTAAGTTTCTCCGATTTGACCAGGCCCCAGCTCTCGCAGCAACACCGCGAACCCCACTTGCGAACGTCCTCGCGGAATTTTCGCTAAGCTATTATTCTATGTACGAAAATGCGCCGTAGCGCAACTTCTACGTCTGTTCCGGCCCGCTCCCCCTTCCGGCTATCCACGGGTGGTATTTTCTCACGCGGGCCATGGCCAGCCCGCTCCCGCTCCCGACCACCCACGGGAGTATGCTGATATGGGTGGCCGGTGGGGGGAGCGGGCTGGTGCCGCGTAAATTGGAAAGGACTCAACTCCATGACTCGACTGGCGTTTCTCGGCCTCGGAACAATGGGTTACCCGATGGCCGGGCACTTAGCCAAGGCCGGCCACGACGTCACGGTTTATAACCGCACGCCGGCCAAGGCCGAGGCTTGGGTGCGTGAATTCAGCGGCAAACACCGAACCACTCCGGCGCGGGCGACCGAGGGCGCCGACGTGGTGTTTACATGTGTCGGCAACGACGACGACCTGCGCGAGGTCGTGCTCGGCGAATCCGGAGCCTTCGCCGGCATGGGACAGGGGGCCATTTTGGTCGACCATACCACTGCATCCGCCGATGTCGCCCGCACCCTCGGCGAGGCAGCGAAAGCTGGGGGGCATGGATTCCTCGACGCGCCGGTATCCGGCGGCCAGTCTGGCGCGCAAAACGGCAAATTGACAGTGATGGTCGGCGGGGGGGCCGATGTGTTTGCCAAGGCACGCCCGTCGATCGAAAGCTATGCGCAGGCGGTAACCTTCATGGGGCCGGTGGGCGCCGGCCAACTGACCAAGATGGTCAACCAAATCTGTATCGCCGGTCTGTTGCAGGGCCTTTCCGAGGGCTTGAACTTCGCCGTCCGCGCGGGGCTCGACGCCGGCAAGGCGGTCGAAGTGATCGCCCAAGGCGCGGCCCAATCCTGGCAAATGGACAACCGGGCGAAGACCATGTTGGCCGATGAGTTCAACTTTGGATTCGCCGTCGATTGGATGCGCAAGGATCTTGGGATTTGCCTCGACGAGGCCCGGGGCAACGGCGCGCTGCTGCCCGTCACCGCCCAGGTCGACCAGTTCTACGCCCGCCTGCAAGCGACCGGCGGCGGACGTTGGGATACCTTGATCTTGATTCGCCTACTCTATACCGGCGAGGCTTAGAGGGATCTCTTAGGTTCTAACGGTTGATTCAATTATCCGGGCTTGCTACCTTCAATATTTAGCGAATTTGTTGGAAACGTTTCCCGCATGCGGTTGTCTGATGGGCCGCGGCCGTGGGAAGGTTTCCGTTATTCGAACTGGGAGGGGGTCATGCAATCAGGAAAAGAAAAGGTCGCCGGATGTAAGGTAGAGCATGCCGAAGAGGTTGGCGACGACCTTAGGCACCTTGATCAGCCGGACTGGGTTAAGGAATTGGCGCGCGGTGGCCACGGCCACGATGATCACGCGGGCCACGGCGGCCACGGGGGTGATCACGACGGCGGTTTCACCTCGACTCGAACAACCCACCACGATGGTCATGAAATCGAAATCAAGACCACCTACCACATCAAGATCGACGGAAAACCGTACCGCGGGCACTTGTCCGTAAACGACGATGGCCACCTCCACTGCCACGCCATACCTTATGAGACCTACGGATCCGCCTTGGATTTCGTACGCAACTTGATCGACATATACCCCGATACCTTCGCCACCAAAACGCAGGGGTAGGGGCCGTGATCCGACACAATATTTTGACAAATGACGTCGCGCGCCAAAATTTTGTCCAGGGATGCCTGGCACTGAAAGCGGAACCCCTCGGGACCACCCGTTACAGTACGTACGACTATTTCGCATTTTGGCATCACCGGGCGATGAACTTTATGACCCCGCCCGGCAATTCTGCCGGCCGCAATGCGGCCCATGCGGGGCCCGTTTTTGGTCCCTGGCACAGATTCTTGCTCATCGTTTTCGAGAATCAAATTCGGCGCGTATTGAACGAAGACGACTTTCGCTTACCCTATTGGGATTGGGCGGCGGATGCGGCCAGTCCCGCCGGTTCGCCCCTGTGGGGACCAGACGTCCTCGGCGGATCGGGAAATCCCGTGCGTTCCGGGCCGTTTCGCGACGGATCAGGGTTCAACATCCGGTTGACACAAGATGGAAATTCCGACGACTGGATGGACGTGGACCGTCCGCTCAGGCGCGGATTCAACATTTTCGGTACAACCGTGCCCTCCGCGACGGAAGTCACGAATTCGATCAACAGCTTTCCATTTTACGAGCGCCAACCCTACAACAATGACGTTTCCAGCTTCCGCTGGGACCTCGAAATCCCCCTCCATAGCACCGTTCACCGCTTCGTCGGCGGCGACATGATGACCACAACGTCGCCGAACGATCCCGTATTCTTTCTCCATCACTGCAATATCGACCGGATATGGGCGCGGTGGCAAAGCACCTATCCCCAAGCGCTCTATCTACCCCGGCAAACCGCCCCCGACACTTACCGCTTCCACCGGGAGGACGATCGCATGCACACCTTCTTGGACATTAATCTCACGCCCGCCGACATCCTCGATTACACCGTCTATTATGATTACGACATACTGAACTAAACGCGACGCCAAAACACGCTGTGTGCAATCGAGAATACGATTTATTTAACAGTGTCTTGTAGATCGTTGTTCACATTTTTTCTTCCGATTTTGCTCTGACCCACAGGGCCTCCATTTCGGCCAAATCGGCGTCGTCGGGAGTGCGGCCATCCGCCGCCAGCAGGACCTCGATGCGGCGGAAGCGGCGCTCGAACTTGGCGTTGGCGGCGCGCAGAGCGGCCTCCGGATCCAGACCCAGGTGGCGGGCCAGGTTGGCGCAGGCGAACAAGAGATCGCCGAGTTCGTCCGCCAAGCGCTCGGGAGCGGCGTTTTCGGCCATCTCGGCGCGCAATTCGCCGATTTCTTCGTCAATTTTTTCGAGCACGGGTTCGGCACTAGGCCAGTCGAAGCCGACGCGGGCGGCGCGCTTCTGTAGCTTTTCGGCGCGGAGCAGGGCAGGGAGGGCCAGCGCC
>JAAXGF010000207.1 GCA_012267605.1 Alphaproteobacteria bacterium
CGGCAAGGCGCTTACTGTGCTTACAGGGATGGAACCTCCGGACGAAGTCGAGGAGGAAGAGGGCGACTTGGAGGAGTCGTGGGCGGTGCGCTTCCGTCGATAACTCGGCCCTCACCGGCCGCCATCGGTTTCCATGTTTCCAGCCGTTAGCCGCCGAATCGTAGGAGAGCTCTGTGGACAGCGCCGCGTCGGAATGCGCGTGCATTCACCGCACTCCGCTTCCGAGATGCTTACGGGAGAGTCGCCGTAAAGTAAAATATATTCAATTACAACGAGTTAGAGATACAAAAAGACCTATGCCGCGTTTGTGTCGAGAAAAAGAATTCAGAATTGCTCTTCGCGCAAATACGCCATGCTTGCACGGCAGTAATCCAGCACCTTATCCCAAGCGGCCATCACCGGCCTTGCCTTGGCGTCATCGCGTAGCAATTTGAGCGCCGCCGCGCGCACCGCTTGCAACGCGACAATTTTGCTTTCGCCCATCCCCTTGATTTCCGCCAATCGTTCCTTGGGCGCGCTGATAACCTCGGAAAATCCGCCCATACGAGCAAGGAGTTCCTTGGCCAGCGGTTTGACGTCGCCCCGGGGCGACCCAGCGAACAATAAGAGCTCAAGCAACTCGTAATCGGCGAGAGCGTTCGGTCCTGATTCTAGAAACCGTTTTCGCAGCCGTTCGCGGTGGCCGAGATAATGGGGTTTTTTCTCGCCGCTATCGCTCTCGGCCATGACCGGATGGGTCAGGCGCCTGCGTATGGGGGGCGGTGAAGTTCCGCGGGCGAAAGCGTGAAGATTTCGTATCCCGTGGCCGTAACGCCGATCGAATGTTCGAACTGCGCCGACAGCGACCTATCCTTGGTCACGGCCGTCCAATTGTCGGCGAGAATTTTTACGTCGGCCCGTCCCAGATTGATCATCGGCTCGATGGTGAAAAACATACCTTCGCGCAATACCGGACGGGTTCCCGGCTCGCCGTAGTGTAGAACGTTGGGGGTGTCATGGAACACACGGCCAAGCCCGTGGCCGCAAAAATCCCGGACCACCGAACAACGCGCTGCTTCGGCGTGGTTCTGAATAGCGTTGCCGATATCACCGAGGGTCGCGCCAGGTTTCACCACGCTGATCCCGCGCATCATCGCCTCAAAGGTAACGTCGACCAGACGTCGGGCCTTGAGCGGTACGTCTCCAACGAAAAACATGCGGCTGGTATCGCCGTGCCAACCATCGAGTATGACGGTGACGTCAATGTTGAGGATATCGCCGTTCTCCAAGCGCTTTTCGCCTGGAATGCCGTGGCAAACCACATGATTGACCGATGTGCAAATCGACTTCGGGAAACCTTTGTATCCCAGCGGGGCGGGCACTGCGTCGTGGTCGAGAATAAATTCGTGACACAGTCGGTCGAGACGCTCCGTGGTCACCCCGGCCACCACGTGAGGTAGGATGTAATCAAGGGTCCGGGCGGCCAACTGTCCGGCGTTTCGCATACTATCAAAATCACCGGGTTCATGGATACAAATGCCGTCCGGCGAGCGCGGCGTGGGTCCGGGAAAATTCGTTGACGCCCTCATCGTGTCGTCCCAGTTCAAATCAAGGAATTCCCGACGCTATGGATCCCGGATCGGCTATGCATCCGCGGGTCCCTCCGGAAGGATGCGCATCGCCCGATCGATGACGATGGCTTGGGTGGTTATCCTACAGCAATAACAGATCCCTTCAACGCCTCCGGTGCGCGCGGCGTCCCAAGCCTGTGCATACGCCGGGTCGATGTCGGCGGCCACGGCAAAGTCATCACAGTCTTCTCGCTGCACCAGATAGAACATTACGGCACGCGCGCCCTTGGCCACCATTTCGCTCAGCTCGGCTAAATGCTTGGCCCCCCGCGCGGTTACCGCGTCGGGAAACTCTGCGAAGGGCCCGCGCTTAAGGTGCACGTTTTTTACCTCGACGTAGCAAGGAGGACGCGCCGTGCTTTCTAGAAGGATGTCGATGCGCGAGTTGCGGCCATATTTCACTTCACGGCGTAAGGTATCGTAACCGGCGAGGGCCGGGATTCGGCCAGCTGAAACCGCTTCCGCGACAATCGCATTTGGATGGGCGGTGTTGATACCAACGAGCCCGTCACCAACCCGTGCCAATTCCCAAGTATAAGCCAGTTTTCGGGCTGGATTGCGGCTCTTGGACAACCATATCTCAGAACCGGGTTCGGCCAGTCCGAGCATGCTACCCGGGTTTGGACAATGGGCTGTAAGTGCCACCCCATCGTCCAATTCGACGTCGCAAAGAAACCGTTTGTAACGCTTGACGAGGCGACCCGCGTACAATGGATCAGGAAATTCCATTAGCTGATCAATGCGCCTCGATTGCCGTCTCAACGTTTTGTCGTTGTGTCGGGCAGCGACACTCCAAAATTTCGTTTAAAGCAGCTCGGCTACCCAGTCGAAGAGGGCACTGCGAGGCATCGCGCCGACTTTCGTCGCAGTCACCTCGCCGTCCTTGAACAACATGAGCGTGGGGATACCTCGAACACCATATTTCATCGGCGTTTTTGGGTTGTCGTCGATGTTGACCTTGGCGACGGTTAGCTTGTCACCCATTTCCTTGGCCAATTCCTCCAGTGCCGGCCCAATTTGCTTGCACGGCCCGCACCATTCGGCCCAAAAGTCGACCAATACAGGATCGCTCGCCTGAACGACGCTCTTCTCGAACGAATCGTCGCTCACGTGGATGATGTCCATATTCGGTGTCCTCTAAGTTGTGCACCCCGCCGTCGCTGATGGGCTCGCGCGAAATCTATGGCTTGGCCGTGTCGCCGTCAAGGCGCTGCCGGTCGAGTGTAGACGAGCTTAGGGGCATCAGCGTCGGCCCATCCGTCCACGCCAGGGCGCACGCGACCTCGCGGCCCGGAAAGGCCTTGCGCAGCAACGCCCGATAGCCGGCCATCTGGTGGAGGTAGGCGCCAGGCACCTCGGATTCCTGTCTTGGCACCGGCCGGTTGGTCTTGAAATCGACGGCCAGGATTTTGTCGTCTTCAACGATCAGGCGGTCCACTTGTCCGGAGATGACAGTGCCTTCTACCACGCCGATAAGGGGTACCTCCGCACGGCTCTCAGGAGCGAAAACCATTTCGAACGCGGGGTTTCGCAACAGCGCCATGACATTGTCCGCTATCTCGTCCCGCGCCGCCTGTGTCAGACCATGGGCCGGGTCGGCAAGAAACCGCCGGCAGGTGGCTGCGCGACCCGCCTCGGGCAAAACTGGAATTTTTTGCAGCAAAGCATGGATCAAACGCCCCCGCTGAAATCGCCCATCATCGGCACCGGCGAGAGGCGAGAGAACGGCAGGGTCCTGGAATCGCGGCATGGATGGCGCTAATGAACGCGTAGGCGTGGGCTCGCGGGCAGGAGGAGTTTCCAGGTACACCGGAGGCTCGGCGCTCTCCGGTTCCATCGCCGGATGAATATCGTCGGATTCGGCCGGGCGATTCTGGTTTTCGCGCAACACGATGCCATGCTCCGCCCGCCGATGGGTGACAGTTTCCAACCCCTTCTCAACCAAACGGTACCAGCAATCTTCGCTAGGCTCGCGCCCACCTTGCCATCCGCAAACGTAAAGCCGATCCTCGGCGCGGGTCATCGCCACATAAAGCAAGCGCCGGTACTCCGCTTCGTCACATTCCTGAGCCATCTCTCGCGCCTTGGCACATATCGCCTCCTCGTCCGCTTTGCGCCCCGGCCACAACAGCACGTCGCGATCCCCTTCGCACCAACCTAGGATTTGGTCGCGGCTTCGCGGAACGCTCATGGTATCGGGCAAAAATACGATCGGTGCCTGCAAACCCTTGGCACCATGAACCGTCATGACCCGAACTTGATCGCGACCTTGCTCCATGTCGCGCTTAACCGGGACATCATGAGCTGTCAGCCAATGGAGGAATCCCTGAAGGGAGGGTACGTCGATTCGCCCATAGCGTAGGGTTTCGGCCAGAAACTCGTCGATCGCGTCCTCCGCCTCGGGGCCTAGGCGCGCCACCATTTTACGCCGGCCACCATCAAAAAATAGAATGCGAGTGTAAAGTTCATATGGCGGTTCGGCGTCCGTTCGCGCCAAGGCTTCGGCCAGCCAATCGAATGCGCGCGCGAATTCATCTTGTTCACTGCGGCGGTGCGAAAGCTCCTGCCAAAGACTCCCCGCCCGACCATGCGCGAGGGCAAAAAGCTGATCCTCGGTCAAGCCGATAAGCGGCCCCTTGAGCACTGTAGCCAAGGTAAGATCGTCTTCGGGCAGGAGAAGAAATTCGCCCAAGGCAACGAGATCCATAACCGCCAACTGATCGTTGAGTCGCATCCGATCGGCGCCGGCAACCGCTATTCGATGTTTCTTTAGAGCACGCATGAGTTCAATGACCAGAACGTCCCGCCGGCGCACCAAAATCATAATGTCGCCGGCTTGAATTGGCCGGCCACGGGATTCCAGGATTTCGCCATTCGCCAACCAAGCATCAATGGTACCGGCGACGCGTTCTGCCAAGCGTTGCGGTGGGCTGTCGCCGCGACGACGTACCACCGGCAGCGTCCAGGGCGCTTCTGCTTCCAATTCTCTGGGGACCACGGGCGGCCAAAGTTCCACTAACCCGGCGTGGCCGGTACGATGCGCTTGGTGCCGCACCGCGCCGCGTGCAACCCCCTCTGGCGCAGCCGCGATGACGGCGTCTACTGCACGCAACACCGGTTCGGTAGAGCGAAAGGAAACTGTAAGCGGGACTTGGTTCCAGTCTTGTCCGCAATCTTTGGCGCGAGCCGCGAAGTAGGCACGCATACTTTCTAGGGCGTTAAGGTCTGCGCCTTGAAAACTGAAAATCGATTGTTTTTCGTCACCGACGACGAAAACCGTGCGCGCGGCTGCGCGGGCGCCTTCACCAGCGAAGAATTCATCGGCGAGCGCAGCGACCACCCGCCATTGCCGCGGGCTGGTGTCCTGGGCCTCGTCGACCAATATGTGGTCGATTCCGCCATCCAACTTGTACAGCACCCAGGGAGCAATATCGGAGCGCGACAACAGCTTGTCCGTCTTGACGATCAAGTCATCGTAATCGAGTAGAGCCTGGGACCGCTTGTGCTGTTCGTAGCATTCCAGTAGCGCGCCGCCGAGGCGCAAGAGCGCCGCCGTGTTGCAGGCCACACGCACCGCCTTGAGGCGCTCGGCGATCTTCGCCAGTCGTGTTTGCTCCGCTCGCAAAACATCCTCTGCGCTCGGATCGGACGCTTTGGATTTCTTAGTAATGAGTCGCTTTCGGGGTGTTCCCTCGGCGGTAATAAAGACTGCGAAGTACGCTGCCCAATACTCGGCCCTTTGGTCAGCGTCTCTCGCCAACCAATCGGCCAATCTTCGCCCATTTTCCTGGTCCGTTTTGGAGCCCTTAGACAGGGTGCCAGCGGCGGTAACAAGACCGTCTCGATCGAAACAATCCTCAGCGCAGGCGTTGGCGATTACCGTCTGCACAGTTTCCGCCGGTGCAACACCGAGCAGACGATATGAGTCTGCGATGGCATTCTCGATGTCTCGGTCGAAAAGCGGCTGCAAATGAACTCGGGCATCACGCAATTCGGTCATCAACTCGGCAAACCTAGATTCGCCACGGTCGGCGGCAACGATGTTCAACGCGTCAGCGAGCACCGCGTCTTCTCCGGCGGCGGCCCGACCGATAATCTCACTTTGCGAAGCGGCTAACATTTCGGCGGCGGCCCGTTCCTCCATCACCTCGAAGCGCGGCGTCACGTCGGCCTCGAGAGGAAAGCGGGCAAGCAGGGATTGGCAAAAAGCATGGATGGTCATGATTTTCAGGCCGCCAGGTGCGTCTAGCGCGCGGGCGAAAAGCCGACGAGCGAGATGGCGCGAGTCCTCCGCTGGCGTAGCACCGGTGAGCTCGGCGAGAGTGGCGTCAAGGGCAGAGTCCTCCATTGTCGTCCAGTCGCCAAGGGTAAGATTGATGCGGGTTGCCATTTCCGCCGCCGCGGCGCGGGTAAAAGTGAGGCAGAGAAGCCGAGCCGGTGGCGTGCCGGCCAGCAACAGTCGCAGGACACGATCTGTCAGCACCTTGGTTTTTCCAGTCCCGGCAGACGCCGCCACCCATACCGACCCCTTGGGATCCGCTGCAGTGCTTTGGGCGGAATCGCGGAATTTGGCGGGGCTCATACGTCTTCCTCAGCGGCGGACCATTCAAGCACCCGCGCGAGATGTTCATAGTCGCTGAATCGCATCCCTACCGTAGCGCGCGGCTCGGCATGGTAGGGTGTTGTTGGATCGTCGAAACGGCGCACCAATTCAGTCAAACCTGTCCGAGCCGCCGCGACCAACTCGGTGGCGTCACCCAGAGGCTTGATTCTGCCGGCCGGTGTGCCCCCACTCAGATGCCAGTATGCCAACCCACCAACCGGTGTCGCAGGGATACCGGGAAATCCGCCGTCCTCGGCGATCATCGCCTCGAGCGCCAATTGCGGCGAATAACCTTGGCTCACTTCACTTGAGCTCGGCGGCACGCCGGTCTTGTAATTGATGACGTTCAGGGTGCCCGCAATCGTCTCTTCAATGCGGTCGGCCCTGGCAGCGACGATGAATTCGCCGGCCGGACCGTCGATCCGAGTACTACCGGTCACTTCTCCATACACGGCGCGCATCGATTCACGCGTGATCCGCTCGTGATCGACAAACCACTCCGCTATTCGGACGAACCCTGGCCACCAAAATCCGGCCACTTCGTCGTGCTGACAGAAACTGGTAATCAGATCCCGGCCGATCTCGAGAAGCCGGCCGCAGGCGTCTTCGGGAGGCGCATCCGGAAATGCGCGCACGTAGGCTTCGAGAACCGCATGGATGAAGCTACCACGGTCTGCCGGGCCCGGTGCCGGGTCGATCGGATCCAAGGGTTCAAGTTTTAAGATATGACGGGCGTAGATGGCATAGGGATCGCGCATCCAGGATTCGATATCGGTAACCGTGAGGCGGCGGGGACGTGCATCGACAGGAGGACAGGGCGCTGGTGGATTAATGGAAATCGATTCCCGAGGCGTATCGAGCCAACGGCGCCACGCCAATAATTCCGCACCCCCTGCACCGATACGGACGTCCCATCGCCAACCACGCGATAGTGCCTCCAAACGACTCAGCCACCGGGCTGGGACAGTTGGTTTTCCGTCGACCTTTTCGGCCCGTGTCAGTACGACCTCCGCAGCGGCCGCACCCTGAGCGAAATCATGCGCCGCCAAACCGATCCGCCGCTCTGGTGAGGACAGGCCAAAGGCCGCGCGCATGGGCCGGCTCAGCCAGGGATCGGCGGGCGGATCGGGCGGCCAGCTCCCCTCGTTCAAACCGCCAAGAATCATCAAGTCGGCGTGCTGCAAGCGCGCTTCCAGCGGACCCCATATATTGAGCCGTGCGTGACCACCGCGACGTGGCCGCACGACGCTCTCTGCAAGAAGCCCATCGAGCATTGCCGGGTACGCAGTGCCGGCAATGGCGGGCAACACATCGGCTGCTTCGATTACCTCCGAAAAGAACGCCGCTGCGGCTTCGCCGGCCTCATTCGACCAGAGGCGAGTTGCGCCGTCTATCTGATCGCTGGTGGCAAGCCACTCGGTGAAGCGCAGGTGGTGTCGCACCAGCTCGTCGATGCCAATCCGCTCCGCCGCCACTGCCTGGTCGAACGCCCTGCCCGCCTCGCACACCCCGGCAAACCAGTCGACAAGATCGTCATCACCGTCTAACTCTCGTGCATCGTCAAGCGCCGCCGCGACACCCTCAAGGCCGGGTGTTGGACGCGGTCCGCGTAGCACCGCACGTTCGAGCGCGCGAGTGCGGACGCGAAACTCAACGGGAGACTCCCCACCGGCGGCCAAGGGGTGTTTAAGGAGTGAAAGCAATGGAACCGGCGCGGCGCGGTCGCCAAATAGTTTGGCCGCCAGGCGAAGGAAGCTTCCCACCATGGTTTCGCCGAGCGGCTGTCCGGCCGAATCATCGACCGTCAGTCCCCAGCGCTTGAGCTCAGCTGCGACGCGACGCGCCAGCGTTCGGTCGCGGGTAACCAGGGCCGCGGTACGGTCGGCCTCTTCCAAGGTCCCCCGCATCTTTAGCGCAATGACACCGGCCTCCTCTTGCGGGCTAGGGCAATCGATGCGTTCCAGACCCTCTATTGCCTCGTGTGGCGGCGGTGGCTCGTAGCGCCATTCGGCTGTCGTAACCGCGGGTTTCAAACTTAGGGATAGTAGCTTGGCGCGAGGCGGGGAAGGCGACGATGGCCAATCCACCACTGCCCTGCGATCGACGCCCAGCCGAGCTAGCAAAGTTTTCAGACCGAATTGGGGGTGGGTCTCATCGATAGCCTCCCAGCTTGGCTCATCGAGGTCGCGGTCAAGGCCGGGCAATACCACATGGCCGGCAGGAAGCTCGGCAACCACGGCCAACAAATCGGCAGTCGCCGGTATGCTGCCGGTCGATCCAGCGGCAATTATGGGATCCACGGGTGGTGCGACACGCCAGCGGGTCGCCACTGCGTCGAGTAAGCGGTTGCGTCGATCGGTCGGATCGATGACACCCAAATCCTCGAGCACCTTGGGCCAGTGGCGAGTCAGAATTTCCAAAAAAGTTACGGTCCGTTGCCAATGAGCCGCGTAATCCTCAGGCACGAGATTCGCGATGCCATCGAGTGATACTCGCTCGGTCTGAATTTCGTCGAGCAAACGCCCGAGTTCGCGGGCCAAGGCGACCGCCCGCACATCATCGGCGCCGTGCCAACGTTGCACCAGCCGGGTCAATAGGAACTGCCGTTTGAGTCCACTGATTGCCGGAGGAATTGAAAGCGCCTCGGCATCGGATAATCCGGCGCAATCGACCGGATCAGCGATATCCCACGAGTCGGGATCGACATCTCCGATTGGAATCAGGCGAGGCAGGAGCAGGGCCTCGCCGCCGCAGTGGCGCAAAAACCCGTCGCGAAGACCGAGGCAAGCGCGACGGGTTGGCAATAGAATCGTCGTTGACGTCAGCGTAGTAGCTCCACCGCCAAATCGTTCCAACAGCCCTTTCGCCAGGGAGTCGAGAAACGGGACGCCGGCACCAATGGTGGAAACCCGCGGCGCCATTTAGCTTTGGGGAGCGTGGGAGGGGGCCGGATACAAGGCGCGTGCTCGGGCTAAACCTTCAGGCGTGCCGATGTGAGTCCAACGGCCCTCGTTGACGAAGCCGAATAGGCGGCCCAGACGCATGGCGCGATCGTAAATCAGATTGAGCGAAAATGGCATTTTCGGGCAGTCCATGAATAGTCCCGGCGCGAGAATTTGAACGCCGGCAAAAACAAATGGTGCGGTTTCCCGTTCCTCCCTGCGGCGAACCTCGCCCAGAGGACCGAGTTGAAAATCGCCGCGGCCATGATAGCCGACTGCGCGCACTGTCGGTTGCACGAGGAGAAGCGCGTCCATGCTCGCAGAATCCCAGAACTCGGCGAGACGAAACAGCGAGTCCGAACGTCCGCCCGACCACAATACATCGCTGTTGACGACGTAGAAGGGATCGTCGCCAAGGGATTCTAGAGCATTGGCCACGCCACCCCCGGTCTCCAACCGCTCGGATTCCGGAGAAATGATAATCTTTGGGAGACAGCGACCTTTCAGATGATTTTCGAGGTCAGCGCGGCGATAGCTGACGTTGACCACCGCGATTTCGACGCCGATGCTGGCCAGCCGGTCGAGCGCATGGTCGATCAGTGGTTTGCCGCCGACTTCAACCAGGGGTTTGGGCATGCGGTCGGTGTACGGGCGCAACCTTTCACCCCGCCCGGCTGCAAGCACCATGGCGCGCTTGGGAACGGTGGTCATGTCCCCCCTCTCGGTCGGCCGCGGTATTCAGCCGGCAGCACCGCATCGAACCAATCGTTAACTGGGGCCAATGCGGGGTGAACCAAATCGTTCTCCAAATGGCGAAACACGCGGGCAAGAAAATCGAGGTAACCGGGCTTGCCGTCGCGTCGCCATAGACGGGTGAAAATGCCGATGATCTTACAATTGCGTTGTGCACCCATGACCGCATAGGCAGCGGCGAAGGCGTCGCGGGAAATCTCAGGACGGCCATCCAAATAACGCGCGATCGCCGCATCGACGACCGGCGCGGCCACGTCGCGGCGGGCATCCTCAAGCAGCGACACAAGGTCGTAGACGATTGGTCCGACCACAGCGTCTTGGAAATCCAGCAAACCGACCCTGCCAACGCCGTCGCGGCTATTGAGCCAAATAAGGTTGTCCGCATGGTAGTCCCTCAGCACCACCGAATTCGGTATCGCACGGGCCAGCGGGAACACGTTCTGCCAAGCTTCGCTATAGGCGCGGCGGTCAGCGTCGGACGTGGGTTTGCCCAACATCTCCGGCAGATACCAGTCGACGAGGAGATCTGCCTCCGCGTGAAGCCGTGCATCGTCGTATGGAGGCAGATCAACCGTGTCCGGCACACGCGCGTGCAAGGCGAGCAACACGTCCACCGCGGCGGAATAGAGTTCCATCTCATCGCCACCGTCGACGAGCACGCGACTATACAAGGCGTCCCCGAAATCCTCGAGCAAGAGAAGGCCTCGCGCCGAATCCTGGGCGCGAATTTCGGGGGCACTGAGGCCACAATCGCGGAGCAGCCGTGAAACAGCAACGAAGGGGCCCACTTCCTCCTTGTCCAGGGGTGCGTCCATCAATACCAAAGATTCATTGTTTCGTACGACGCGTTCGTAGCGGCGAAACGAGGCATCTCCGGCCAAAGGACCGCGCTGGGCTTCACCCCATCCGTGGCGTGACAAAAAGGCGTTGATCGCCGAATCACGCCGAGACATGCATGGTCGCCACGCGCTCGCGCCAATCGCCAAATGGTCGCAGTCGCGCTACCCTTCGCTGACCATCGGCCATGCCAGGAGGTGCCGACAAGGTTACCTCCAACCGGTCGGCCGGCAATAAATCGCCCAGACGTTCGGGCCACTCAACCAAACAAGCGGCCTCCGCCAGCGCATCCTCGTAGCCAAGCTCGAAAACATCGTCGGGGCGAGATAGGCGATAGAGGTCGAAGTGCCATAATGTCAGCCGCCGCAGGTCATAGGTTTGTACCAGCGTAAAGGTCGGGCTCGGCACTTCCTCCTCGCCAGCGCCGAGTGCGCGAATTAGCGCTCGCGCCAATGTCGTCTTGCCAGCGCCCAGTGGGCCGCAGAGACCGATCAAATCTCCCGGCGCCAGCTGTTCGGCCAAGGCACGTGCAAGGTGGCCGGTCGCCGCGAGATCCGGCAAGATCAGCTCCCGCGCGGTGGTATCCGTTACCAGCTGGGCCTCTTCGTGTGCCGCCATTCAGTGTACTTGCCCGGGTGAAGGGCTCGGTGCCTCGGTATTCCATTCGGCGCGCACCGCGTCGTCCTTTTCCTCAGCTAAATGCTGGTGCCGAGCGCCGGCCACGACATCTGGCGTCGCCAAACGCAACAGCGCCCACACCGCCATCGCCCGCACCAGAGGCGATCCATCCGCCAACCGGGAGAGAACAGCGGGCACCCCGGAGCGATCACCTGAGTTGCCGAGGGCGATCACAACGTTGCGCACGAACCGGTCGCGACCGGTGCGCTTGATCGGGGAGCCGGCGAATACTTGGCGGAATCCAGCTTCATCGAGGGATGCGAGATCTGCTAGGCGCGGGGCCGTCAGTTCGGCCCGCGGCGCGAATGCGAAGTGCCGGGTACGGCGGGCGAATTTGTTCCATGGGCAAACCGCCAGGCAATCGTCGCAACCATAAATTCGATTGCCCATCGCCACACGATATTGGCGTGGAATGTGCCCTTTGTACTCCATGGTCAGGTAGGAAATACAGCGTCGGGCGTCCAACCGGTAGGGCGCCGGGAACGCGTCAGTCGGACAGATTTCAATACAAGCACGGCACGAACCGCAGCGGTCGGCTTCGGCGGTGGAGGGCGCAAGGTCAAGGGTGGTGAATATCTCGCCGAGAAACAGCCATGAGCCGAAATCCCGTGACACAAGGTTGGTGTGCTTGCCTTGCCAACCGAGACCAGCCGTCTGCGCCAAAGGTTTTTCCATCACTGGTGCGGTATCAACAAATACTTTGACCTCGGCGCCAAAGCGGCGGTGGATGTCGCCCGCCAATCGCTTCAGACGTCGTTTCATGGACTTGTGGTAATCTTCGCCGCGGGCGTAGACGGAGACATTTCCGCGGTCGCGCAACTCCCGTTGGCCGAGCGGGTTCCGCGCCGGTCCGTAATTCATGCCCAGGGCAATAACGCTGCGCACCCCCGGCCAAAGTGCCATGGGTGCGCTTCGCCGCTCCGCCGCTTCAGCTAGCCATGTCATATCGCCGTGGTATCCCTTGTCGAGGAACCCGCGCAAGCCGACTCGAGCATCGCCATCGCCGCTGGTGAATCCCACCGAGTCGAAACCCAACGCATTGGCGAGCCGGGTGATCTCAGTTCTCGCATCGTCCGTCACGGGATTGCGCAATGGCCCTCTAGTCAGTGGACACTAGTCACCCGCCGCCATTAAAAGTTCAGATCGGCGTAATGGGCGGCAGGGGGAATTCCGGGCACAACATCCCGGAGCAGGTGTTTGAACGACGGACGGGACTTGATGCGGGCGTACCAGTCTTTGGCACCGGAAAATTCGTCCCAGGGCACGTCGCCTAGATAATCCAAAGCCGATAGGTGGCCTGCGGCGGCGAGATCGGCAACGGACAGGGAATCCCCTGCAAGCCAATTACGGCGCTCTCCAAGATAGCCAATATAGGCCAAATGTACCCGCAAATTAGCTTTTCCAGCGCGCAGGATTTCGCTGTCAGGCTGGCCTTTGCCAAGCAGCCTCTTGACCACTTTCTCACCAACCAGGTGGCGCGTTACCTCGCGATTGAATTTAAGGTCGAACCAAGCTGCGAGTCGGCGCGCCTCGGCGCGCGCGCGCGACGTCGCGCCAACCAGTCCTGGGTCGGGCACGATTTCGTCAAGATACTCGCAGATCGCCGTACTGTCGGCCAAAACAGTCCCGTCAGCGTCGATCAGCACCGGAACTTCGCCAGTGGGATTTAGGGCAAGATACTCGGGGCGTCGCTCCCAAACCTTCTCCAGCTCGAGCTCATACGCTAATTTCTTTTCGCCCAGGGCGAGACGTACCTTACGGGAATAGGGCGATAGCCAAAGGTGGTATAGCTTGCGCATGGGCTGACAGTGTTGCGATCTACCAGTTTGGTGAATGGCCAAACCCTTGTAACGATGCGACGAATGGTACCCGCGATCGCCGCCGCGTCAAACCCATAGAGTTCATTCGAAAGTTTGCGGCCTGAAGAATCTCCATACATATCCGCCCACCTCGAAGCCCGCCGACAATATATTGGCCTCAAGGCTCTCATTTTGTCAGGATATGCGGACGAATTCCGGAGAGGGGCGGACCTTGGGGAGGCGCGACGGCCGACATATCGAATGCCAGCGAGGATAGGCGACCCTGATACACCTGTCAGATAGGTTCTCAGTGCGGCTCGCACGATTGAAATAGTAGAGAAAGCGACAAATGAATTCAATTCAAAGATGTAGAAACTAAACAAAACAGCCTTTAGTAATCTATGGCGATGAGAACCGCTTGAATTTCATTAATATTTTGAATTTTCGTGGTTGTTTTGTACTATAGAAAGATTGCTCAGGCGTAAGAGAGTCATTTGGGCTATTTCCGCACTTTAAGGAACGTCGCCCAAGATTGAGAGATTGCAAAACCGAATTTTATGGCAATGGTCAAAAGCAAGTCTCTCATAGGCGTGGATGTACAAACACAAATTGACCCGCAAAGCGGGGTTTGGGTGGTTACATGAGGATCGAACAAAAATATTGGAATCGTGAAGATGGATGGAAAAATGTCGGTAAATCCGATGCGGTTACCGAGCCCCAGGTCGTCATGTATTTTTCTTCCCCTGGCGCGATAAATGCCGAGGAATGTTTTTCTGAAATTCGAAAGCATTATCCCAAAGCACATTTGCTCGGCTGTACCACGGGTGGAGAGATTATCTCCGATGAGGTGTTTGACAATGCGGTGGTCGTAACTGCAATCGAGTTCGAAAGGAGCGAGGTGCGTGTCGCTTCGACAGCGCTGAAGGATGAAGGCGATTCATACCGGTCAGGACTTCGTCTCGGCAAGGAGCTTGTTGGCGAAAATCTTTCTACAATCTTCGTCCTTTCCGACGGCACTCACGTAAACGGCAGCGAGCTCGTTCGTGGCATCGTCGAAATTGTTGGCAACGAGATTCCAGTTACCGGCGGCATGGCCGGCGATGGAGACCGGTTCGGTACGACGCTGGTGGGCGTTGACGATGTTCCCAGGGACCGCCGCATCGCCGCATTTGGGATTTACGGTCCGTCGGTTGTCGTCGGCCACGGTAGCATCGGCGGGTGGACGGTTTTTGGTCCCGAACGGCGGATTACGCGCTCGAAGGGCAACGTCCTCTACGAGCTCGATCACAAACCCGCGCTCGATCTTTACAAGAAATTCTGTAACTGCCCAGGTCTGATC
>JAAXGF010000283.1 GCA_012267605.1 Alphaproteobacteria bacterium
AATTCACTGTCAGAAAGACGCACAGTAAGACTCCCAGCGTCGGCGTCGATATCGATCATATCGCCATCTTCCAACAGACCGATTGGCCCACCTATGGCTGCTTCCGGGCCGATATGGCCGATACAAAACCCGCGCGTCGCCCCAGAGAAGCGACCATCCGTGATCAGAGCAACCTTGTCGCCCATACCTTGACCATAAATTGCCGCCGTTGTGGATAGCATTTCCCGCATACCTGGACCACCTCGCGGCCCTTCATAACGGATAACCAGAACATCTCCTGCTTGATAATTTCGCGCCTCCACCGCCGCGAACGCCGCCTCTTCGCTGTCGAAACAGCGGGCAGGTCCTGAAAATTGGTTTTGCGCCATTCCGGCTACCTTTACGATCGCACCTTGTGGTGCAAGATTGCCCCTTAGCCCAACCACGCCTCCCGTCGGCGACAGCGGGTGGCTAGTCGGCCGAATGACTTCCTGCCTTTCATCAAGAACCGTGCCTGCAAGGTTTTCGGCCACGGTCTTCCCGCTCACCGTTATGCAATCGCCGTGAAGAAATCCGCCGTCGAGCAAGGATTTCATTAGCGCGGGAACGCCGCCAGCCTCAAACATATCCTTTGCTACGAAACGCCCGCTTGGCTTGAGGTCGGCAATATACGGTGTTCGGCGAAAAATTTCCGCTACATCGTGCAAATCGAACGAAATTCCACACTCATTTGCGATCGCCGGAAGATGTAGAGCACCGTTGGTCGACCCCCCTGAAGCTGCAACCACCGTCGCTGCGTTCTCCAACGCCTTCCGTGTCACTATGTCGCGTGGACGCAGCGACGCACGAAGCAAATCCGTTACCGCTTCTCCAGAGGCGCGCGCCAGTTCATCGCGAATTTCATAAGGCGCCGGGGCGCCAGCGGAGCCCGGCAGGGCAATACCAATGGCCTCGGAAACACAGGCCATGGTGTTCGCGGTAAATTGACCTCCACAGGAGCCTGAGGATGGACATGCGACACACTCAAGTCTGTGCAGGGTTTCGTCATCGATATCTCCGACGCTGTGTTTTCCCACCGCCTCGAACAAATCCTGAACGGTTACATCGCGCCCCTCGAATCGACCTGGCAAAATTGATCCGCCATAAATGAAGACCGATGGAACGTTCAGCCGACACATAGCCATCATGAGACCGGGCAAGGATTTGTCACATCCCGCGATCCCAACCAGGGCGTCATAACAATGGCCTCGCATTGTAAGCTCCACCGAATCGGCGATTACTTCACGACTTACCAAGGACGACTTCATTCCCGCGTGTCCCATTGCGATGCCGTCGGTCACTGTAATTGTGGTGAACTCGCGCGGTGTTGCGCCAGATGCCGAAACCCCCTGTTTGACCGCCTGGGCTTGCCGGGCAAGCGAAATATTGCAGGGCGCGGCCTCGTTCCAAGTGGTCACCACACCGACAAAGGGTCGGGCAATATCCCGATCGGTCAAACCCATGGCGTGATAATAGGACCGGTGTGGTGCACGCTGGGGACCGACGGTGACATGACGACTCGGAAGCCGGGATTTGTCCAAGTTGGGATTAGGCGTAGTGCTCATAAACCCCAATTCCTTTTCCAAGGCGACGCAATTGACGGCACCGGAATTTCTCCAATACCGGGACGACAACATAGTGGCGACTCCTGGTCGCGGCAAGCGTCCACCGGACGACTCATTTTACGAGGAGCAATTCGCCTCAGCAATGTAACCGGGGGCCCGTAAAACCGTTCCCAATGGCATGGGCCAATAGAGGCGAAGTTCACCACACTATGGTTTTCTTGATACATAGCATACCCGACAACGTCCGTGACTATTCTTTTCGGTAAAAAAACCTTTCAAGTGGAAAATCTCGGCCAGTCCCGGCATCATAAAAAGACTGATCGGCAAAATTTTGGCGGTAAGGTTAATATGAATGTTCAATTTTGGATTATTGGAATTGACGCCTGCGCCTATAGTTAGAAGGGTGGTCCCAATCACATGATAGACTATGAGACTGACGAAAAAGGGCAAGAAAGGCTTGACCCAGAACAAGAAATTGAATTTGAGCTGACGGCAGCCGATGACTCGCCGCACGCAGTTAGTAAATCGAGCTTCTTTCGGATCGTAAAGATGGCAACTCTGATTTTTGTGGTCGCCTTGTCGGGAATTTTTGCATTCGCGTACTTCAGCGGCGAAAGGGAAAGCCTCCCATTGGAGTACGAGGGATTCGACTGATTTGTCGGATTCTATGAACTCGGGTGAAAGCGTCTGGAGCCTAAACAATCTACTGCTAACGGGTGGGAGTCTGGTATTTGTCGTCTTGTTGGTGGCGGCGACCGAAGGTTTGTTCCGTCTACTTGACATTGGAAATCCCGACTCTTCAAGAACGTCCCGTCTCGAGTACCAGAATATATTTTTGCCTGTCATGGTCCCTTGGGTAGGACCCGATGGGGTCACCAGATTCCGTACAGTGGATCCACGCGTCCCTCAGCAAAGTATTTTGCGTGACAAGCCGGCAGAGAGCTTTCGCGCGTTTATTTTCGGTGGTTCCGCGGCGGCCGGCTTGGGTTACAGCCCGAATGTTACCTTTGCGCGCCATCTCGAACGGATGCTGCGTGATGCCAACCCTAACCGAATCGTCGAGCTCGTAAACCTTGGAATAGTTGCGCTTTCGTCGAAACAGGTTTCGCCGCTGGTTAGGAATGTCGTGGCGAATTTCGCGCCTGATTTGGTTATCGTGTACTCAGATAACAATGAGTTCTTGGAAATCCATGCGGAAAAATACGCCGAGGCTCACGCGAACCCTCTCTCGGGCGTCCTCGATTCGGTCGCTGATACCAACCTCGTCCGTGCTCTTAACCGAATGATGCACGGCCGCAGTTAATCGCCCTCTCTTGCTGATATGGACCTTTCGCACGAAGGCATCCGAGCCACTCAGGATCAGATCATCCAGGATATCCGGATGTCGAAGGAAGAAATCATTGATGTCATTGATGGCTATGAATCCAACATTCGCGATGCGGTAAAAGCTGCTGAGCAATACAGCGTTCCGGTGCTGCTCATTACCGTCGCTTCCAACTGGGAGTGGCGCGGGCGCTCAGATCTCCCGGATGGTTGGCTTACTGAACTCACTGATCGTAACGATTTAGCAAACGACGAGCTTTACGCGGAAGCGATAGCGACGCTTGACGAGATGCTGAACAGCGTACCCGATGAGGAAAAGCACGAAGTACTATTTAAACGTGCGACCGCCCAAAAAATGATGGGAAACTACGGCGCAGCGCAGAGCGATTTCCGGGCCGCGATGAACGTCGATCCCCACCTTCGGCGCGCCTTAGATTCCGCGAACTTGAGACTTAGCGACATCGCAGAGGCGAACGGTATCGCTGTTCTCGATATGGTCGAGGCGCTTGCGGCAAGGAACCGGCACAATATAGTTGGGTTCGAGCAATTTTACGATTACGTCCACTTCACACCCAAAGGTGCTGTCTGGGCGGCGGCAGCGATATTCGAGGCGCTCCATACACAAGGTATATTGACCACCAAGCCGCAGTATGACCCAGAGAATTACGTATTCGACAGAGTCGAAGAACTCGAACAGCTCGAGATTGATTTTCTCGATGTCTACCAGTGGCTAGGTATCGGCTTCAATCTCAATCGCATCCACAATCGTGACTTGTGGAAATACGATAAAATGCTTCTCGAAATCGAAGAAGTCGTTGATAAGGAACCGGAAAATTTCCGTGCACTGGTTTATCTCGGGAATGCGCTGTTTTTCGAATCCGACCGCGAGGAAGACGCCATTCGTGTCTACAGAACCGGGCTCGAAATCGAGGACAACGAGGAAGTACGCAACAATCTCGATTTACTGCTCTCAGGGCGAATTCGAAGGGAGTGACAGTGCGGTCGGTGGATTGGCTTTTTCGCGACGCGTTGATTGCGGCAGCGTCCCGTCGTCCAACAACACCGAAACAATCTCCGTGGCAAACGCTCGATTTCCAGTTGAAGTAAGATGCACATCATCCATAAGGTTGACGAGATTATTCGGGACTGCCTTTGCAAGATTGATGTAACTGCCCAGGTCTGATCC
>JAAXGF010000018.1 GCA_012267605.1 Alphaproteobacteria bacterium
ACAGGTCCCTGACGACATCGGTTCTGGATATCGCCCACAGCAGGCTCGGATCGACACTGCTGTGGAGGGTGGCATGGCCTTTTTGCACTCGCTCGCGATTGAAAAGTTAGAGAACATGGACTACGGTGAGTTCTTTTACCCTGTACCGCAAGTGGAGTTGTATCATTTGGAAAAACGAGGAAAAAGAGTGTGGATGCTTGCCGCCGAATCTGTCCGCCTTCCCGCCGGCACGCTAAGAAAATTTGACCAGATTCGTCGCCGGACACGCTTGAATGTCCTGTTCAAGCGACTGATTCTGCGCAATTTGCTCGATGGTTTGCCTTGGCACACCCGAGCGGCGGATACGCTTTTCAGTCGGTTTCCAGTCGAGCTATTCATCAGATCAGCTAAATCGCCGGGGTTCGCACAAAACTTCGGGCTGTCGTCAAGAGAACAGTTTAGAAATGAGAGGAATGAAATGAGCGATCAGATAAACATCGCGAGCAAGGTCTATGACATGGTCGGCGAGTTCGTCGCCCAGAGAGCCGAGAAGCGCAGCGGATTCAAACGGGACGAGTTGCCGAAAAAAAACGGCAAGATAGACTGGAGCAACCCCAGCGAGAAAACAAATCGCTACCTTGAGGCGCGGGAAAAGGTGGCGACCGACGCTTTCCTCGCCATCCGGGGTCGGAATTCCGATGAGTTCGTAGATTATTTCATCGGCTCCATCTGCGCCGTGCCGCAATTCATGGGGGCGAAAGGTGTTTCTCCTGAGCAAGGATTTATCGGCATCTCAGACGCGCTTCACGAATCCGAGGACAAGCGAACAGAGATGAAGAACCTTGCGATGTTGGCTCTGTGTGCTCACGTTTGGCAGCAGCGCTCCCAGACGGAAGAGTCCAACAACAATCCCCAACCCGAATGAGGCAAGAATGAATCTTTTTGCGACCGTACTGACGCATATCGCTCCCAGTGCCAACTACCGAGGTGAGTCGCTGGAAAATGTCGCCGCGATGCAGAAAATCACTATAGGACGCTTTGAGTATCCGGTCATTAGCCCGGAGGCGATGCGGAATGCCATCCGCGAAATTCTGCGCGGATACCCCGACATAGAGTGCAACCGGGAGCGCCTCGGCGACGAGGAGCAATTGGCGGTGAAGTTTGCCGACTTTCCCGATGCAGAAAAATACGCCGACGACTTCCTGATGGGATGGCTCGTCGCGCAAGGAAAAGACGAGCGCAAAAAAACGCACGGTATGCTGAAGGAAAAAGGACGTGATCCAGAGAAATTTACTTTCAAGCGAGATTCCGTTCTGCGAATGAATCTTGCTGTGGCCCTAGAGCCGTTCCGGCACTCCACAGTATTCACGCAGTCTCCGCAGCAGGTGGACAGCCCTTGGCAAAATGCCGAGCAGAGCCAACTGCTACACCGGGAAACGGCGGTGACGGCGTTTCAATACCCGTTCGCTATTAATTTGAACGACTGTAAAACCGAAAAGCAGAAAGAGTGGATGAAGTGCTTGTTGAAGGCGATTGGTGAGTTGAACGGCGTTGCCGGCAACCATGCGCGCAGTTATTTCGAGATGGCACCTGCATCCATCGTCGTCCGCCTTACTGAACAATTGGTCGCAGGCTACGATACCTACGGTTTCGAGATTCAGGACGCCGGGACGGGCGGCATCGGCAAAGGTGACCACCGTTTGCCAGAGATCGTGGACGGAATTCTCCAAGACCCGCCTGATTTTCCTGGTACCGAATTCTACCTCGGCGGCAATTTAGTCAAGGACTTGCCTATGGACAAAGCTGAAGAGTTGGTAAAGGCCGGAGTTACTCTCGATCGTAGCTCTCAGCGGCTGTTGAAAACAATTGCCGACATGATATTCAAAAAATAAGGAATAGGCATGTTTTGTCTGTTGATTGAATCCCATTTCGCGGCTTTTCGTCCTTTCATCACCGGCAGCTTTCGACCAGCCGCGCCTTTCATCACACCATCGGCCGCTTACGGTCTGTTACTGAATCTGGCTGGCATAGAGATGCGCGAGGACGATGGCAAGTCGGCGATGACGTTAATTAAAAAAAGCGGTTTGCCAGAGATGGATATCGCTTTGGGTGCTCCGGTCGCTAACAAGCCGTGGAAGCAGGACCGGTCGTTAGAGAAAGGCGAGTCGTCGGTTTTTCCGACCGTACAGCAACTTTATCAACAGTTGCATAATTATCCTGTTGGAAAGCAAGGACTGGAACATGCGCCTTACGCGATGGGAAACAAATACAACATCACTCCTGTGCGCCGCTCTTTTCTTCATGGCTTGCGGGCAGTGGTATGCTTTCGCAACTGCCGCAATCCAGAGGACATCGGAGAGATGGCGTGCGCTGGACTGCGGGGTGAATTGCGGCGGGAGTACGGTCTGCCATTCCTTGGTGATAGCAACTTCCTGCCGGACCGCATTGAGGTTTTGGAAAGTCCTCCGCCATGCTATTGGTTCGTTCCCGTTGTCGAGGGCGATGGAGAACCGCCAGACCAGAGTATTGGTCGGCTTACCATAACCATAGACCGCGCAGATTCTTCTCGTACTCAGTCCAAACTTTTTGGCCCAACCTCTGAACAGAGCGACGAGATCCCCAACCACGCTTGGGTTTCCATAGACTACTCTCGCGCCTGATATCTGTGTCAGATAACCACGAAAATTTTAGCGGAAATCCACACGTCATCCGCGTCTCAGCCCTCCCCGCGCTGACATATTGTGAACGACTGTATTATCTGCAACATGTGGAAGACATCAGCACACCCGACCATCGCGTCCACGCTGGGCGCACCCTGCATGACGCCGAAGTAGATAAGAATCGCGAATGGCAAAGTCTGGAGCTTTCCAGCGAAGAATGGGGCATTCGCGGCAAGGTGGATTTCGCCCGCTACCGCGACGGGAGACTCGTTGCCGTTGAGCACAAGAAGGGTCGCTCCAAAGGCGATGACGCTTGGGATAGCGACAAACTCCAAGTGACAGCCTATGCCGTGCTCCTTTCCGAGCACTTCGGCAGGCCGGTTCCCGAAGGGCGCATACGCTATCACGCCAGCAACAAGACGGTGCGCGTGTCCGTGGACGACGCGGCTCTTGAACGGTTGCGGTGTGCCGTGGCCCGTGCACGGGAATTGTCGCTTTCCTTGGAGCGTCCACCGGTGACAGACAACGAAAACCTGTGCGCCAAGTGTTCGCTCGCGCCGGTGTGCCTGCCGGAAGAGTCGCGTCTTGCATCCGCTGTTGACATGGCTGAAGATACCGACGGCATATCAAAACCACGCCGCCTCTTCCCGAAAGACGATACACGCCGCGTTCTGCATGTCGTGGACCGCGACGCCCAAGTCAGGCGTGCTGGCCTGCAACTTGTCGTGCGCAATTCCAAGGGGGAAGAGAGAAAGTTTCCCGGCATGGATATTGGTGCCGTCATTTTGCACGGGAGCGCACAAATTACTTCGCAGGCCATTCACTTCGCCGCGGCCAACGACATCGCCGTGCATTGGATAAGCGGCGGTGGC
>JAAXGF010000174.1 GCA_012267605.1 Alphaproteobacteria bacterium
TGCCGGCCCGTTACCGTTACCCTCACTCCCTTGGCGTTGGAGGTGGTAACGCGTTTCGGTAACGGGCCGTCATGCCCCATTTAACGGCGGCGGCATCGCGTTTTCGGCGCCACTCCCCGAAAGCTGCCGTCCGCGGTTTCTCCCCGGTCCACGGCCGTCAATTTGCCGCCTCGGGCCACCGCCCCATGCGGCGCCCGTGCGCCGATATTTCTTCCTGCGCAATTGCAAGAAGATCGCGGTCCCGTTGCGGCCCGCCCGGCGAATCCTCGACAAGCCCCTCGAAACGCCCGTGATCGAAACGAATCCTTTCCTCGTGAACAATGGCGCGGACGCCGTCGAGGACGGTGAACCTCATCGTCTCTACCAGCAGGCCGTCCTTGACGTATTGCCGGTGGTCCGTGAACACCATGTCGACGGCACAGCCGCTGGCGGCCTCGATCCTGCCGTCCGCGGCAACCTCCGCTCCCGGTACCCTGGAGCTGATGTTCCGCGCGAGTTCGGCTTTACCAGCAATGGTTTGTCCCAGGAGAAACAGCGGACCCGCCGTGTACAGCACCATTTGCGGCACGTTCATGAAGTGCGCGCCGGTGTACATATAGCCCTCGGCGTTCAGCCAGCCGCGCAGCATCTCCCGTGCCAGGCCGGACGAGATCCGGACCCCGGTCTCCATGCCGGCCGCCTCGACAACACGGTCGAACTCGGACCCCACCAAACCGAAAATCTCGCGGGGCAGGCCCTCGAATTCCTTCTTTCTGCGCCGCTTTCCGAGGGCAGTGTTTCCCCGCGCGGTCGAGCGCTTCTTCCAGCCCCCACGCCCCGGCCTCCCCCCGCGATCCTCCGGTAATACCCAGCAACCCGCACCGGAGCAGCGCACGCAGGGCAGATCGCCCAAAACCACTCGCTGCCAGGGTATCGCCGAACGCCCGGCATCACGGCTCCCACGGCCCGTAGCGGCATTCCATCATGTCCCACCACCCGTCCGGTAGTTCCGGAACGCACGCCTCGTCCTCGGCGATTCTCAAGCAGCGCAGCACGGTCGGCAAATCAAGCGAGAATTCAGTGTCGCCGCACCGCAACGCGAAGACCAGAGACAAACCGCAATTATCACAATCGTTCTCGGCGAAGCTCCCCAGCGCCGCCCGGTTCTCGAATATCTCGCGCTCCCGCTTCTTCATGAGACAGATCCCGGGGGTGTGCTGTCCAGCGCCTTCTCGATACCGTTCCCGTTCCCCTGAACGCTTAAGGGTGGGACCTGGGAACGGCATCGGGAAACCACCGACCCGGAAAGGGTCGCTCCGCCCTCCGCTGCGGTAGGGCTACGTGCGAATCGACCCTTTCCTCATCGCACGGCGAGTCTAAACTGACACTTGGTGCTAAACCTGGGGGCAGGTCAGTCTGGTTGCAATCACCCACCTTAAAAAATGATAGTGCCTCCGGAATCGACCAAAATCCATTTTCTTTCTTAACTTATTGTTTTTGTTGAATAATTCCTCTTACGGAATCAATTGCTTTTTTGGGGAATCGTCGATTCCGTAAACAACCGATTTTGCCCAGATTTTCCTCGTGATGCGTTGTCACGTCGCTGTACACATCGCATTGAAATTGTGTTGAAAACGCCGTTCACGGCGACTTAAACGGCCATTCGCGAACCGTTCAAATCCGGTCGATTCCGTCGCGCACATCAAATGGCATTGCGCTGTGCGATTGACGTGTTCAGCCGATCGGCATTACACTCGTAACCCATTGGGATATCGTGGTTTCTGTCCCACAATCTCCCCCTAAATCCCGCTAAATCCCGGTTGATTCCACCGATGCCATCTGAAGGTGTTGGTTACACGGGACCTGACCAGCCTCCCAAAGCAATGCGCACGCACGGAGGTGAGTGAATCGGTATTACCTGTTCGCCAGAGTCTGACAAACTTGTGGGGGCACTAGGTACCAAACGAGCGTCTCCCATGGGGTTGAGGGTGGTACCCCCCTTCGGCGTTACCCAACGTACCCGGTACCGCGAAATTGGTTCCCCTGCTTACCCAACAAAACTTGCCGAAAGCAGGATTGTGTCTAACCCATTGACTATAATGGTGCCCAGGGGCGGAATCGAACCACCGACACGCGGATTTTCAGTCCGCTGCTCTACCAACTGAGCTACCTGGGCGCAGATTAAGTCTAGGGCTTATACATAATCCGTTCGCCCACTGTCCAGAGCGTCGGGGTCGAGGTGTTAGCCAACGTTGTCGTCATCGCTATCGGCCGGGTTGTAAACGGACTCACCTGCGATCACGTAGTTTCCCGACATCCAACGGCCAAGATCAACTTGGGCACAACGACGGGAGCAGAAAGGCGAGAACTGATCTGCCGCGGGACGCCCGCATAGGGGACAAGGCGTTTGATCTCGCTTGGGTTCTTGAGCATCCTCATTCATCGATCAATCACAATCGTTATGGTACGCTATTCACGGCGATTTCAAATTCGTCGTGCTCGAAATTTTCTTGGACATGAATTTCGACTGGTCGTGCCAATGCTTCGGTCAAATCGCTTTTCGCCGCCATACCGTCTAAGATTTCAGCCACAATCGGCGCCACCAATACAGTAATTCGACCGCTTTGTGTATTCCGCGCGTGTCTCAACACATCGCGCACGATTTCAAGAGCGACGGATTCTCCACTCTTCCGTTGGCCACTCCCGCCACAATGGGGACAATCCTCGAGTATCGTCTCTGAGAGGGGTCGGTGCGCGCGCCGTCGAACTAGTTCGACCAGGCCAAGTTCGGAGATATCCAGAATCCTTGTTATGTTTGGATCATCCGACGCGGCTTCCCTAATCTTCACCATGAGATGACGGCGATTTTCCCTCTCTCGCAGATTTACGAAATCAATCACCACAAGTCCGGCAATATCGCGCAGCCGAAGCTGCCGCAAGGCTTCGCGCGCGGCCTCGAGGTTCGTTGTCAAAGCGGTTTGCTCGGGAGAATTTCCGCGTTTCGAGCGAGCGGAATTTACGTCGATCGCTGTCAGGGCCTCGCCAATTTCAATGAACAACGTCCCGCCCGACGGCAATTCGACCCGCGCACCAAGCGCTCCTTCGAGCGTCGGCTCAACCGCGAAACGTTCGAAAATTGGTTCCACACCTTGATAAAATTCGATTCCCACGCGCTCTGGCGAAAAGTAGGGAGAGTTCAGCTGGCGAGCATGAGCAATTTGAGACGACGAATCGCTGATTATTGAAATTACTTCGGGATGATCGCGCAACGCGCTAATGAGCGGATCAGAATCACGATAGAGACAAGCTGGCGGAGATTCCGATTCGCATCTTTCTCGGATTTGTTGCCAAATTCCACGCAAGTACGCCATTTCCTTGATCAATGCCTCATTTGGCGCATTTGCAGCAGCGGTGCGCACGACAAATCCATCATCAGCCACCAACTGATCAACGAGAATTTTTTCCAGACGCGCACGCTCGTTTGCGTCGTCGATACGGCGTGAAATTCGGATACTATTTCCACCCGGCGACAGCACCAAATACCGACCGGGTAAAGAAATACGTCCGGTTAGAAGCGCGCCCTTACCTAGACGAGGCTGTCTAGAAATTTGCACTAGCAGTTCCTGCCCCTCGTGAACCACGCGGTTAATTTGTTGCTGTCCCTGATCGGTCGACGAAGCCGCGTATCTTGCTTTTAGAAAGCCAGAACGTTCTAGCCCAATGTCGACGAATGCTGCGTCAAGGTTTGGTTCGACTCGTGCAACACGGCCCAAAAAGATATTCCCGATTTTGTCAGTGCCGTCGCCACGTTCGTGTATGACCGATACGATACGCCCACCATTTAGCATCGCCACCCGAGTTTCGCCCAACGATACGTTGCATATCAGCGTATCAATCATGTCTCCGCCCACACACCGAGATTAGCGAGAAGACTGGCCGTCTCGTAAAGAGGCAAACCCACCACGTTCGAATATGAGCCATTAATGCGCCGCACGAAAGTTGCTGCCCGACCTTGAATGGCATACCCACCTGCCTTGTCCACCCACTCGCCAGACATTACGTAGGCCTCCAGCTCATGACCAGAGAGGCGCTTAAACGATACGACCGTTGACACCAACCGATGATGCGGTTTACCGCTCTGATCGAGCGCACAGACGCCCCCATATACGGTGTGGCGACGCCCCGACAAGAGTGAAAGAAAAGCGCGCGCGGTATCGGAGTCGGGCGGCTTGCCAAGCGGACGACGCCCACAGGCAACAACAGTATCGGCTCCAAGGATGACTTGGCCAAAGTGAATTCGCAAAGCATCCCTGGCCTTGGCTTCTGCAAGGCGAATTGCGAGCCTTCCGGGTTGCTCGTCACTCATCGGAGTTTCATCGGTCGTACTTGGCGCCAGGTGTAGCGGGACGAGCCCAATTTGCTTTAGTAAAGCGAGGCGCCGTGGCGATCCCGAGGCAAGGACAAAGCCCCTAACCGCCTCGGACGCCAAATCCCCCCCACGCGCTACTTATAACGAAAAGTAATCCGGCCCTTTGAGAGATCGTAGGGCGTCATCTCAACGGTTACGCGATCGCCGGCAAGTACACGAATCCGATTCTTGCGCATTTTCCCAGAGGTGTGCGCTAGAATTTCATGGTCGTTGTCCAGCTTGACTCGAAACATCGCATTGGGAAGCAGCTCGGTTACCGTACCCGGAAACTCGATCGCGTCCTCCTTGGCCATTCCATCTCCCCTATTAGGCTCGGCGCCTGGAAACATGAGGGCGAATTCGCAACCGGTCAAGGGTTTTCACTAAATCGCCCAACTGATGCTACGTTCAAACTACTGGCGGTGGGCCGGCAGAAAATCGCGCGGTAATTTTGCGAGTTAGGCCATCGCGGAGGGCTCTGTAAGCGTCGATTCGAGTTTCACGATTTCCCTGGATTATTGTCGGATCAAGGGTATTCCAGTACTCAACCTCGCAAGCCATAGTGCGTGTCATTTCTATGGCGCGGTGGTGTGCCTCAGGCGCGAGTGAAATGATCAAATCGTACGAACTGTCAAGCAAGTCATCAAAGGTTTTCGGGCGATGCCCGGCAAGATCAATTCCGATTTCCGCCATGACGGCGACCCCGAACGGGTCAAGGATACCGCGTCTTACACCGGCGGAATCTACGTAAACGATATGGCCGAACAGTTTCTTCATTATGGATTCAGCGATAGGCGAACGAACGGTGTTAAAATTGCAGGCGAAGAGAACACTACTGGGGAACCCACCCATTCTAACCACGAAAATGTAGAACGCATAATAATGTGAAAAGCCTACGTGCGGTATTCAAGTCTAACTCGACCTTACCGGAGAGGCTATCGCGCAGCATCTCCGATCCTTCGTCGTGAAGTCCTCGCCGACCCATATCGAGCGTCTCTATATGCGACGGCATCGCATGTTTCAGCGCTTTAAAATAGTTTTCGCACACCATGAAATAATCTCGTACAAGAGTACGGAAAGCGGACAATTGAACGGAGATTTGTTCTAGCAAAGCACCTTCGGCTGCATGAACATCGACAATCAGGCGACTTTCACGAATTGCCATTTTCAGTCGGTAGGGGCCTTCATTGCCATTGAGTAGAACAAAATGATTTTCTTCTAGTAAGTCGAATATGGCGACGTTTCGCTCTCGCTCGACTTCCGCAGATCTTCGCGCCACCGTTCGTTCGTCAAGCGCGATATCGACAATGTCAGTCGTACTCGATCCAGTTTTTTCCGTCATAATATGCGTGTGTTGAAGCGACCTTTCCGTTAGCTAGCGGAAAGGGTTTCACCGTCCTCGACTAGATCGCGAAATATTCGAATCCAGTTGCCGATTAATTCCGGCCTTGTCTTAAGGGATATCCGATTGACGATCAGACGTGCGGTAATGTCAGCGATGTGCTCCACTTCGACCAAACCGTTTGCCTTTAGCGTCGCTCCCGTATCGACGAGATCTACAATCCGGCGACACAATCCGAGTGAAGGTGCAAGTTCAATTGCCCCGTTCAGTTTGATGCATTCCGCCTGGACGCCTCGCGCCTCGAAGTGACGGCGAGCAATTGCCGGATATTTCGTCGCCACGCGCACGTGGCTCCATTTCGTCGGATCATCCTCCGGCGCCAACTCGGCTGTTTCAGCGACCACGAGCCGACAACGGCCAACGCCCAAATTCACCGGCGCATATACCTCATGATAATCGAACTCCATCAGCACGTCGCGACCAGCAATGCCGATATCCGCAGCGCCGAAGGCGACAAATGTGGCGACATCGAAGCTACGCACCCGTATGACGGCGATGTTGGAATCACTTGTCGCGAATCGCAGCTGCCGCGCATTTGGATCCTCGAATGCGGGTTCGGCCAAAATTCCGGCGCGCCGCACGAGAGCCGACACCTGGTTGAGTATGCGACCATTCGGCAACGCGACGACCAGCGAATCATCGTTCTTGGGCACTTGATTCTCCTTTAACCGATCAGTCGTTTATCCGAACGATATCGGCGCCGCAATTGGCCAGTTTCTGCTCTATCGACTCGTAGCCACGATCCAAGTGATAAACACGGTTAATAACGGTATCGCCGTCTGCCGCTAATCCCGCAATTACGAGTGAGACCGAAGCCCGCAAATCCGTTGCCATGACTTGAGCACCGGTCAGTTCAGGTACGCCGCGAATCAGCGCCGAGGCACCATGTACTGTGATGTTAGCACCCATCCGGCAAAGTTCCGGCACATGCATAAACCGATTTTCGAAAATGGTCTCGGTAATCATGGAAGCACCGCGTGAAGTGGTCATCAACGCCATCATTTGTGCTTGAAGGTCGGTCGGAAACCCGGGATAGGTCTGCGTCATTACGTCAACGCCGTGCGTCGCCGATTCGTTGCTCCATACGCGCAGTCCGCGTTGAGTATTCTCGACTTTAATTCCCGCTTCTTCCAATTTTTCGACAACAGAAGAAAGCAAATCAAGGCGCCCACCGACGAGTTCGACATCTCCACCCGTCATGCCCGCGGCCATCATGTACGTGCCTGTTTCGATGCGATCTGGCAACACCTCATGACCCGTACCACGCAAACGGGAAACACCGCTTATCACCAAACGATCGCCATCTATGCCAGAAATCTTAGCCCCCATCGCCACCAAGCATCGGGCGAGATCACTGACTTCCGGTTCACGTGCGGCGTTCGCAATGACGGTCTCACCATCAGCAAGACACGCTGCCATCATTATGTTCTCAGTCGCACCTACAGAAACCGTAGGAAATCGAATCTCCGCCCCGTGTAGTCCCCGCGGCGCTGCCGCGGTGATATAGCCATCGACAAGTTCGATGCGGGCGCCGAGCTGCTCAAACGCTTTTAAATGTAGGTCAACCGGGCGGTTACCTATAGCGCATCCCCCCGGCAACGACACGCGCGCTTCGCCACAACGGGCCAATAACGGCCCGAGCACAAGGATGGAAGCGCGCATTTTCCGAACCAGTTCATACGGTACCGTGGCCGTGGATATGCTTTTTGCTTGAAGCGACAAACATCGCGAGCACAATCCACCATCTCCATCAACGCCATGTTCAGCCAATGAAACGCCGTGACGAGCCAGTACGTCACCCAAGGAAACGATGTCAGCGACTCTGGGCACATTTTTCAGAATGAGTGTTTCGTCCGTCAAAAGACTCGCGGCCATCAGTGGCAGCGCGGCATTCTTTGCCCCGGTAATGTGTATGGTACCAACTAGCGGTCGCCCACCACGAATTCGAATACGATCCATGCCAACTTACCCCGCACAACCGAACTGAATCTTCCGCAAAAATGGAGTACCAAACACCACGTTTTGTCGACCTCGACGAATTTGAAAATCGGGAAGGTCGCAATTATGCCCGCGTACTTTACAGATTTTTCCAAACGCACCGCATAGGTGGAGTTTATGAATTAACTGTGCGACAAGGGTAAAGACGGCGGTTATCCCATTCACAATCTGGCCCCACTGGAAATTTCGGGCAAATTCTAATCCCGAGCGTGATTGATGGTAGTGTATCATTTTGACTTTT